>NZ_JBSGXP010000139.1:0-22502 GCF_053610105.1 Kitasatospora sp. NPDC054939
CCCCCCCGCCGGCCCCCCCCCGCCGGCCCCCCCCCCCCCGCCCGCCCGAACGCCGGTCGGGCGGCCCCGGGGCGCCGGCGCCGGTCTCAGGCGCCGGTGAGGACGACGAGCTGCCGGGTCGCCCGGGTCATCGCCACGTAGCGGTCGACGGCCCCCTCCACCCCGGTGCCGAACGCGTCCGGGTCGACCAGGACGACCAGGTCGAATTCGAGCCCCTTGGCGAGTGCCGGGGTCAGCGAGCGGACCCGCGCCCGCTCCTGGAAGCCCGGGGCGCCGATGACGCAGGCGGTGCCCTCGGGGTGCTCGGCGAGCCAGCCGTCGACGACCGCCGCCAGCTCCGCGGCGGAGCCGTGGCGCACGGGGATGCCGCTGCTGCGGACCGACGTCGGCACGTTGGCGTCCGGCAGTGCGGCCCGGATCGCCGGCTCGGCCTCCGCCATGACCTCGGCGGGCGTGCGGTAGTTGATGCCCAGCGAGGCCACCTCGATGCGGTCGAACCCGACCCGCTCCAGCCGCTCCCGCCACGGCTCCGCGAACCCGTCCCGGGCCTGTGCCCGGTCGCCGACGATCGTGAAGCTGCGCGAGGGACAGCGCTGCAGCAGCATCTGCCACTCCGCGTCGGTCAGCTCCTGTGCCTCGTCCACGACGATGTGCGCGAACGGGCCGGCGAACGGCTCCGCCTCCGTGCCGGGCAGCGCGGCCGCGTCGACCAGGCTGCCCTGCAGGTCCTGCCCGCGCAGCATGGTCACCGCGCCCTCGCCGTCGAGGTCGGCCTGCACCAGGTGGTCGATGACGTCGGCCATCCGCGCGCGCTCGGCGGCCTCCGCGGCGCGCCGGCGGCGCTGCTCCCGTGCCGTCCCGGGGTCGCCCAGGCGCCGGCGGGCGGCGTCCAGCAGCGGCAGGTCGGACACCGTCCAGGCGCGGGCGTCCGCGCGCCGCAGCCGGCGGACGTCCTCCGGGGCGAGCCAGGGCGCGCACAGCCGCAGGTAGGCGGGGACCGTCCAGAGGTCGCCCACCAGGTCGGTCGGCTCGATCATCGGCCAGGCCCGGTGCAGCGCGGTGACCAGGTCCTCGTCGCGCTGCAGCGAGCGGCGCAGCAGCTCGGGCGGGAGGTCCTCGTCGCCGAGCTTGTCCAGCAGGATCGCGACCAGCTCCTCCCAGATCTGCTCGCGCGCCTCGTTGTGCGGGGTGCCCGGCTCGGGCGCGTCGAAGGCCTGCGCCCAGTCGTCGGCGCTCAGCCACAGGTCGTCCCAGTCGGTGGAGACCGTCATACCCTCGGTGGGCGGCTCCTCGTAGATCCGGACGGCCGCCTCGATCGCCCGCACCATCGCGGCGGACGACTTCAGCCGGGCGGCCTCCGGGTCCGCCTCGACCCCGGCGTCCGCCCCCTCGGGGACGAGGTCGCGCACGGTGCAGGTCCGCACGCCGTCCTCGCCGAGGCTGGGCAGCACGTCGGAGACGTAGGCCAGGTACGGCTGGTGCGGGCCGACGAACAGCACGCCGCCGCGGCGGTGCCCGAGCCGCGGGTCGGCGTGCAGCAGGTACGCGGTGCGGTGCAGGGCGACGACGGTCTTGCCGGTGCCCGGGCCGCCGTCGACGACCAGCGCCCCGCGCGAGCCCGCCCGGACGACGGCGTCCTGGTCGGCCTGGATGGTGGCCAGGACGTCCCGCATCCGGGCCGAACGGCTGCCGCCCAGACTGGCGATGAAGGCGGACTGGTCGTCCAGCGCGGCGTGCCCCTCCAGTGCCTCGGCGGTGAACACCTCGTCCCAGTAGTCGCTGATCCGGCCCCGGGTCCAGCGGTAGCGGCGCCGGCTGGCGAGGCCCGCGGGGTTGCCGTGCGTGGCCGAGAAGAACGGCTCGGCGGCCGGGGAGCGCCAGTCGATCAGCAGCCGGCGGCCCGCGGCATCGGTGAGGCCGAGCCGCCCGACGTACAGCGGTTCGGCGCCGTCCGCGCCGACCGTGCGGCCCAGGCAGAGGTCCGCGCCGAAGCGGCGCAGGGTGCGCAGCCGGGAGGTCAGCCGGTGGATCTCGCTGTCCCGGTCCATCGCCTCGCGGCCGACCCCGCCGGGCGCCCTCCGTACGGCGTCGAGGCGCTCCGACAGCTCGGCGATCGTCTCGTCGAGGCTCGCCGCGACCGCGGCGAAGTGCCGCTCGTCGTCGCCGATCAGCGCCGGGTCGGCCTTGGCGCCGAGGTGGCCGGGAAGGTCGAACACACCGGTGGCCGAGGGGGTCATGTCGTCGACTCCGATCCGCGTGGGGGTGTGGCTGCCGTCGGGTTCCGCAGGCGCGTGCGGTGCTGCGGGCGACATGTGCAGAGGCAATTCGTGGATCTCCCGTTTTCGCGGCTTTCGGCTGAGGGCAGTGATTCTGCGCCACCACGGGGGCCTTGCCGCAAGGCCCCCGGTGCGCTATACCTTAGGAGTGGCAAGGAGCGGAGATCGCCCTTGCCTTTCGTGCTTTCCGGGCCCGGACGCGGGCGGACGTGCACGCAGCGCCCTTTCCGGCGCCACCGCCTGCCGGTCGACCGGGTCCGGCTCGCCACGACCAACGGCTGGGTCAACGGCGCACTGGTGTAGGCTTCACCGCCTTCGTCGGCGGCGTCGACTGGTGGGGCTCGCTCCCCGCAGCCCTGGCCGCCTGGCTGCTCACCGCACTCGGCCGCTGCCTCCTGCTCGGCGCCGGGTGCTCCTCCTCCTGAACCCCGGCGCGCCGCACGGGTTCGGGTCCGTGCGGCGGCCGAAGTGAGGGCGGTCGGGCGGGGCGTTCAGTCCAGGGCGGGGAGGCGGCGGTGCAGTCGGCGCAGGGCGGGCGGGGCCCACCAGTTGGCCGGGCCGGCCAGTCGCATCAGGGCCGGGGCCAGGACGCCGCGGACGAGGGTGGCGTCCACGAGGACGGCCAGGGCCATGCCGATGCCGAGCTGCTTCAGGAAGACGACCTGCCCGGTCGCGTACACCGCGAAGGAGAGCGCGAGGATCGTGGCGGCGGCCGTCACCAGCGGGGCGCTGCGGGCGATGCCGGCCGGCACCGAGCCGTACGGGTCGCCGGTGCGGTCGTACTCCTCCTTGATGCGGGAGAGCAGCAGGACCTCGTAGTCCATCGACAGGCCGTAGGCGATGCAGAACATCAGGATCGGCACGCTCGGTTCGATGCCGCCGGTGGGGGTGAAGCCGAGCAGGCCGGCGAGGCGGCCCTCCTGGAAGACCAGGACCAGCACCCCGAACATCACCGAGAGGCTGAGCAGGTTGAGCAGGGTGGCCTTGAGCGGGGCGACCACGCTGCCGGTCATCAGGAACAGCACGACGAAGGTGACGGCCGCGATCAGTCCGGCGACCAGGGGCAGCCGGGCGGTGACGCCGTCCCGGTAGTCGGTGAGTTCGGCCGGGTAGCCGCCGACCTGGACGGCGAACGGCGCCGGCAGCGCCCGGATCCCGCGGACCAGCCCGGTCGGGTCGGCGGCGAGCCGCTCCGCGGTGGGCACGACCGTCAGCAGCCGGCCGGTGCCGGTGCCGGTGTCAGTGCCGGCGGCAGGGGAGGGGTCGGGGGCGACGGGGCTCCCGGCGCGGAAGGAGCCGGCCGGGGAGTCGACCCGGGCGACCCCGGCGAGCCGGGACAGCTCGGCCGCGTACGGGCCGACGGCCCCGGGTGCGGCGCCGGTGGTGAGGACCTGGACGGCGTCCGCCTCCTCCGCGGTGAACCCGGCCCGGACCTGGTCGTACAGCTGGCGCGCCGGTGCGGAGGCGGGCAGCACCCGGTCGTCCGGCAGCCCGAAGCGCACCCCGAGGAACGGCGCCCCCAGCAGGACGAGGACGCCCAGCGCCGCGCCGCCCGCCGCCAGCGGCCTGCGCATCACCCGGTTCGCGGTGGCGTACCAGAAGCCGTCCAGCGGTTCGCGGGCCGGGGACCTGCGCTCCACCCGCCGCCGTCCGAGCAGTACCAGGGCGGCGGGCAGCAGGACGGTGGCGGCCGGGACCGCGGCCGCCACCACGGCGATCCCCGCGTAGGCGAAGGAGCTGAGGAAGGGGAACGGGAAGACCAGCAGGACGGCGAGCGAGGCGGCCACCGTGGCGCCGCTGAACAGGACGGTGCGGCCCGCGCCGCGGACCGTCCGGGCGATCGCCTCGGGGACGGCGTGGTCCGCGCGCAGTTCCTCGCGGTAGCGGAACACCACGAACAGGCCGTAGTCGACGCCGAGTCCGATCCCCATGACCAGGGCGAGGTTGGAGGCGAAGGTCGAGATCTCGGTGAAGGCGAGGACCCCGCGCAGCAGGGCCAGGGAGCCGAACACCGCGACCAGGCCGATGCCGAGGGTCACCAGGGCGGGCGCGATCCGCCGGTACACCCACCAGAGCAGTAGCAGGACGGCGGGCAGGACGAGCAGTTCGGCGCGCAGGAAGTCCTGCCGGGCCTGCTGCATGACCTGCCGGAACACCTCGTCGCCGCCGCCGACCCGGACGTCCACGGCGTCGGTGGTGCGGGTGAAGTGCTCGGCCAGCCCGGGCAGGACCTGCCGGCGGACGTGGTCGGCGTCGCCCGGTACCCAGGCGAGCACCAGGGCCTGGCGGCCGTCGGTGCTGCGGAGGGTGTCGGCGGTCGCCGGGGTGGTGCGGTCCCAGTAGGACCAGGCCCGTCCGACGCCCGGGTGGGCGGCCAGTTCGCCGGTGAGCGCCCGGCCGGCCTCGGCGGTCGCCGGGTCGTCCACCCCGGTGCCGGGCCGGGCGGCCGTCACCAGCAGGGCCAGGTTCGGGCTTCCGGTGCCGTACTCCCGGGCGAGTACGTCGCGGACCTTCATGGACTCCGAGCCCGGGGCCTCGAAGCGGTTGAGCGAGAGCGCGTTGAGCGCACCGGCCGCGATCGCCGCGGCGAGCAGCGCAACGGCGAGGCCGGCCAGAACGATCCACCTGGCGCGTTGTACGACGAATCTCCCGAGCAAGGGTCCCCCCACGGGTAGTATGCGAATACCTATTCGCGTTTCATCCGGCCGCGCCAGATTACGAATGATCATTCGTGTTTTCAAGCGGAGTGTCCGACAGGCGGACGGGCCGGATCTGAGGAGGGAGTCCGATGACGGAGGGGAAGGCCCCGGCGAGCGGCGCGCGGACGAAGAGCGGCGGCGTACGGGCGTCGGCGTCGGTGCGTGCGGGTGCGGGTGCAGTCTCGGGCGCGGCTTCGGGTGCGGTGGCGACGGATGCGGCCTCGGGGGCGACCCCGGCTGCGCCCAGGCGCCGTCAGGCCCGCGGCGAGCGCCGGATGGCCGACATCCTGGATGCCTCCGCCGTGGTGTTCGCCGCCAGCGGCTACGAGAAGGCCACCACCATTGCGATCGCCCAACAGGCCGGCATCTCCCCGGGCTCGCTCTACCAGTTCTTCCCGAACAAGGAGGCCATCGCCCAGGCCCTCGCCGACCGCTTCACCGCCCAGCTGCTCGCCGCCCACCGCGACGCCTTCGGCGACGCCCCGGGCGCCGAGGGGTCGCTCGACGACCTGCTGGACCGGATGGTCGACCCGATCGTCGCCTTCAACGTCGCCAACCCCGGCTTCAAGGCCCTGTTCGCCCGCCCCGACATGCCCGCCGGCCTCACCGACGCCGTCCGCCCCGCCCAGGAGGCCCTGGTCGGCCGGGTCGAAGCGGTCGTCGCCGCCCGTGCCCCCCGCCTGCCGGACCCCGACCGGGCCCGTACCGCCAGGGTCGCCATCCAGCTGTTCCAGGCGATGATCCCGCTCGTCGTCGCCGCCCCCGAGGGCGGTGAACGGGCGGCCATGACCCGCGAACTGAAGCGCGCCCTGCACGGCTACCTCGGCCCGGTCTTCGCCGCTCCCGCCGTTCCCGCAGCCTCGGCGGAGCCCGGTGCCGCGGCCGGTTCCGACGGGCGGTCCTGAGTCGGCTGCTGCCGTACCCGACGCGCGGTCCGGAGCCGCCGGGGCCGCGTGCCGGCCCGGGTACGGTGCGTCAGCGGTGGGGCGTACCGCCGACGAAGTCCTTCAGCGCGTCGATCCTGGTCCGGCGGTCCGGCGGGTAGCGCCGGGCCGAACGCTCGGCGCTGCGGGAGTCCGGCCGGTAGCGCCAGCGCGCCCACGGCGAGGTCGGCTTGGCCAGCCGGATGGCCGCCACCAGGGCCACGAACGGCACCAGCAGCCCGATCACGCCGAGCGCCGTCTTCCCCTTGAGGACCGCCACCACGCACAGCGCCACGTTGACCAGCATCAACCCGACGAACACCAGGTGGTTCGCGATGCCCTGGCCGATGTCCGCGAACGGGTTGAACCCGGCGACCAGCAGCAGGCCCACCGCCACCGCCAGGAACGCCGCATCGATCGACTTGCGGCCCTCCTGCGCCCAGTACACGTCCTCCAGGTGCAGCCAGAGCGCGAACTCGTCGAGCGACAGGGCCGCCCCCGCGCCGAACAGCGCCGCCAGGATCTGCGCCCCCGGGGTCCCCGGACGGTAGGAGAACTCGACCGCCCCCGCCACCAGCATCGCCATGATCCCGTACACCTGGTGGTGGATGTGGGTGCCGCCGACCGCCACGTCCCGGAACGGGCCGCGGCCCGCCCGGATCAGCCGGGTGATCACCCTGGTCCCGACGAAGGTCAGCACGAAGGCGCCGAGCATCCACAGCCCGAACCCGTGCGGCGCGGCGACGGTCACTTCGACCTCCACAGCAGTCTGGTGCACGGCCGTTCCGTTCCGTCAGCCCGGGTGCGGGAAGGGCCTGGCCCGTCCGAGGAGCAGCTCGCGCAGCGCGACACGACGCCTGTCCGGCGCGGGACCGGCGCGGAGCCTCCTCGCCCAGCCTAGCCCGATCAAGCTCCCCCGGCCGCTCCGGCGCACCGCCGCCGCCGGGGGTGCCGGCGCGGTGCCGGCGCGGGTCTCGGCGGGGCAGGGCGGGGGTTCCGCCGCGGGGTCAGGGCGCCGCAGCAACACCCTCCCCGCCCCCGCGCAGGACCAGCGTCCAGGTGTCGACCGTGTACGTCGACGGACGGTCCGGATGCTGCACCGCGAGGACGGCGGTCAGCCGGTCGCCCCTGCGTCGCAGCGACCCGATGCCGCGCTGCTCCCGTTCGGCCTCCGAGGTCCACAGTTCGGCGAGCACGGTCTCCCGCAACGCGCGGTCGAAGGCCCGCAGCACCCCGGCGTCCAGGACGAGTACGGTGCCGTCCGGCAGGACCACCGGGCGCGGGCACAGCGGGTCGCGCAGCCGCGGCCCGCGCTCGACGACCCCGCCCGGCAGCAGCCGGACCACCCGGCTCCCGGTCGGGATCCGCCGGTCGCACTCGACCACCCGCAGGCCGGTGCCGACCACGTAGTGGCCGTAGCTGCGCCAGGTGTCCACGAGCCGGCCGTCGCGGTCGTACTCCCAGGTGTCGAAGACGTCGTAGCCCTCCAGGCCGAGCACGAAACGCCCGCCCCGCAGCACGGTCCCGCTCGCCCCGCGCAGCTCCGCGACCACGCGGCCGTCCGCCAGATCGAGCAGCAGGGCCGGGCCGAGCACGCCCCACGCGGTGTACTCGTGCGAGTCGGTCGTCACCAGGACCCGCCCGGAGGAGAGGTGTGCGTCGTTCGCCCTCCCCGCGAAGGTGTGCGTCCAGCGGGTCCGCCCGGCGGCGTCGACACAGTCGACCGCCCCGTTCCGGCCCACGATCCGCAGGCCGTCCCGCTCGGCGAGCACGCCGTCGTCGGCCGGCACTCCGTCGTCGAAGGGCGGCTCGTCGTACGACGGCCGACCGGTGGTCCTGGTGTGCTTCAGGATCGTCGCCCGCCAGGGGACGTGCGTCGCCCGCAGGGTGCGGTCGGACCGTTCGTCGGGTATCGGCATGCGGCGATGGTAGGGCCTGGCCGGCGCCTGCGTTCCCGAGTCGGCCGCTGTTCCGCCGGGTTCTGAGTACCCGTACTCAGGGGCGCGGCCGACGGGCGTGGCAGGATGGCCCGCATGCCGCTGACCGCGCGGGTGCATCGCCCGCCGACCCGGCGCAGCCACTCGCGGCTGCGCGACGTGCTGGGTTGCCTGGCGCTCCTGTTGTCGGAGGCGGCAGCCCTGGCCTACCTCGGGCTGATGGCCGGGATGGAGCAGTGGGCGGCCCAGGGCGACCCGGACTACAGCGACGTGGCGACCGGCCTGGGCATCCTGGCCCTCGTCGCGGCGGGGTTCGCACTGGCCGTGCGGCGGGCCGCGCCGATCACCGCCGTCACCCAGGTGCTGGTGACGCTCGCCGTCGGGTTCCTCGCCCTCTCCACGGCCTTCCCCGGCACGCCGGACGGTACCGGGCAGCACGGCCCCGCGAAGCCCGCGCCGGCCGCCACCACCCCGCGCCACGGCGAGGGGCCGTGCCGCAGCGGCGGCACCGATGACGAGTGCAGGCTCACCGGGGGCTGAGCGGAGCCGCCGCTCCCGACGGTCCGTCAGCAATGCAGCGGTGCAGTGGCGCGCCTCCGGGCGATGGCGCCCGGCCTGGGCGGGTTCGATCGACATGTCGGCTCCTCGGTTCGGGGTGGACAGCGGCGCCAACCCGTCCGCCCACCAACCGATTCCCGCGCCGCGCCACCGGACCGGCGAATTCACCCGATCGGCTCAGTGCACCCGGTCGTAGACGAGGGAGAGCGTGCCGTGCTCGCCGGCGGCGTGGTGGGCCAGTGCCCACTGTCCGGCGGGGAGGCCGTCGGTGCGGGGCGCTCAGACGATCCGGCGCCAGTCGTGACCGGTGTCGGCGGGCGGGGCCTGGGTGAAGTCGTAGCGCAGGCCGGTGGGGGCGAAGGCGAGCAGGGAGATCGAGGAGGAGCCCCAGATCCGGCCGTCCCCGAAGTCGCGCCGCTGGATCAGCGCCGCCGGGGCGTCCAGGGCCAGGCCGTCGCCGGAGACGATCGGCAGCCAGCCGCCCCAGGCGGCGTCGACCGTGTCGGCGGCGGCCGTGTCGAGGCCGGGCAGGGGCCGCTCGGTGGCCCCGAAGCGGGCCCGGAAGTGGTCGGCGCGGGCGGCCATCACGGCGCGGACGCGCTCCGAGGCGGTCCGGTTCTCGGCCGTGCCCTCCAGCCCGTCGTTGAGCACCACGCTCAGGCCGGTCGGCAGTGCGGTCTCCCGCAGCCGGCTGCCGGGGCCGCCCCAACTCGCCACCCGGGCACCGGTCGGCCCGGCGAGGACGAGGTGGAAGGGGTCGTAGCGGTCGAGGTCGAGCCGGTCGATCCCGCCGTCCCGCAGCGCCGTCAGCGGCAGCTCCCCGCGCGAGCTCCGGCCGGTCGCCGGGGCCGCGGTGCCGAAACCGTTCAGCAGGCAGGCCGCGGCGGGTGCGGAGCCGTCACCGCCGGGGGAGGCCGCCAGCCAGGTCCCGCCGGCCACCAGGTCGAGCCCGCCCACAACGGACGGCTGGGCGGGCCAGTGCCGCTCCGGCGGCAGCCAGCTGCGTCCGGCGTACTCGTCCCGGACGGAGAGCAGCAGGACGGGCACCGCCGACGCGGGGTCGATGCTGATGAACGCGGTACACATCCGCTGGTCCCCCTGACCTCGCCGAACGCGGCGGCGCGGATGCCGCCTCCCTGCCGATCCTGGCACGAACGTTCGAACAACGGAATGTGTCGGCGATCACCGCCATGGCCTCCCCGGGCCGCCCGGCCCGCAGCCGGTCGGCGTGTCGGGCTCAGCCGGCCGGGGCCGCCAGGAAGCGGTGGAGGGAGGCGGTCATCGCGGCCACGAACGCGTCGCGCGTACCGGCGTCCAGCAGGTCGAGGGAGAGGTAGGGGTTGAGGTCCTCCAGCTCGACGAGGAGCAGCCCGCCGTCGCGGGTGCGGCAGGCGTCGACGCGCTGGATGCCGTGGTCGAGGGTGTTCCAGTCGATGAAGCCGGCGGCGAACGCGAGGTCGGCCGCGGTCGGGTGGTACGGCTCCAGCACCCAGCGGCGCTCCGGGTCGGGGGCGTGCAGGGCGTACTGGAAGGCGTCGTCGACGTAGTAGAAGGACACCTCGTAGCGGAAGTCGATGCGGGGCTGGACCAGCACCTCGCCGTACGCGAGGCCGTCGAGCTGCTCCCGGTCGAGGAACTCCAGGCCGATGGAGTCGGCGCCCGCCTTGGGCTTGACGGCGTACCGGTCGGCGGCGGGCAGGAGGGGGAGGTCCTCGGCGCGGTCGACGGTCGGGATGACCGGGTGGCCGGCGGCGGTGAGGTCCAGCAGGTACTGCTTGCCGGCCATGTCGGCGCGGCCGGTGAGCGGGTTGTACACCCGGGTGCCGCGTGCCAGGGCCTGTGCGCGGAAGGCGTCGTAGGCCTGCCGGTAGTGCAGGACGGGACCGCTGTTGCGGACGACGACCGCGTCGAAGGAGTCCATCAGCGCCGCGGCGTCCAGCGGGTGGCAGACGGCGAGGTCGAAGTCGGCCCGCAGCCGGGAGGTCAGGAGGATGTCCTCGTCGCAGTACCGCCGGCCCCGGGCCGGGTAGGCGAGGTCGGACACGAACAGCAGGCGGGGGCGGTGGCCGGGGCGGACGGGCATGGTGCGACTCCTCGTTCGAGTGGGCCCAACCTACCTCCGTTGACGCGGGCCGGCCGCGTCGCTTCACTACTTGAATCGCCGGTCGGGGTGATCGGTCGTCAGGTGGGCTCGGAAGTCGCGTAATTGCCGCAGTTCACGGCGGAATCGGCGGCCGGGGCCGGCGTTCACACGGGTAACGAAAAGATCCAGAAGTCCGCCATCGAACGTTCACATATTGACGCCGGGGCCCGTCGTGGGTTGACTCCTCCCACCTCGCCGCACCCCGCGCGGCCCCGTCAGGGAGGCCCCCCCACATGCATGCACTCCTGCGCCGCACCGCCGTCGGCGGCGCCGCGGTCTCGCTGGCCCTCGTCGTGACCGCCTGCGGCGACGCCGGCGGCAGCGCCCCGAGCAGCGGCCCCAGAACCGAGGGCGCGCCGATCGGCCTGCTGCTCCCGGAGAACAGCTCCTCCGCGCGCTACGAGCTGTTCGACAAGCCCTTCATCGAGGCCAAGGTCACCGCCCTTTGCTCCACCTGCACCGTCAAGTACGCCAACGCCGAGGGCTCGGCCGACAAGCAGAAGGCACAGTTCGACGAGCTGGTCGCGCAGGGCGTGAAGGTCATCCTGCTGGACGCCGTCGACGCCCGGGTCACCCGGAACTGGGTCACCGAGGCGGCCGGCAGGGGCGTGAAGGTCATCGCGTACGACCGGCTGGCGACCGGGCCGGTGGCGGCGTACGTGTCGTTCGACAACTTCAAGGTGGGTGAGCTGCAGGGCGAGGCACTGCTCACCGCGCTGGGGCCGAAGGCGTCCGAGGCGAACATCGTCATGATCAACGGGGACGAGGCGGACCCGAACGCGGCGAAGTTCAAGGCGGGCGCCCACCGGGCGCTGGACGGCAAGGTCAAGAAGATCGCCTACGAGCAGTCCGGGGAGTGGAAGCCCGCGGTGGCCGGGCAGAAGACCGCGGCGGCGATCAGCCAGCTGGGCAAGAACAACATCCACGCCGTGTACGCGGCCAACGACGGCATGGCCGCGGCGGTCATCGCGCAGCTGAAGAGCGCGGGCATCAACGTGCCGGTCGGCGGCCAGGACGCCGGGCTCGACGCGATCCAGCGGATCGTCACCGGCGAGCAGGCGTACACCGTCTACAAGGCGTACAAGCCGCTCGCGGACGGTGCCGCCGAGATCGCCGTCGCCCTGCTGCGCGGCGAGGAGGCCAGGATCGTGGCGCCGTCCACGATCGACAGCAGCACCGACGAGCGGATCCCGGCCCGGCTCCTGAAGCCGGTGGTCGTCACCAGGGCCAACATCAAGGGCACGGTCGTCGTGGACGGCCTGTACAAGGTCTCCGACATCTGCACCGGCGACCGGGCCGCCGCCTGCGCCGCGGCGGGGCTCCAGGAGTAGCGCGGCGCCGGACGCCCGGCCCCGGGACGCGGCACGGCCCGCCGGTGGGAACCGGCGGGCCGCTCGGAGCGGGTGGGCCTACCGGAGGCCGGTGTGGATGGCGTTCACGAGCTCGCCGTTGGCGGTGTCGCCGCTGAACTCCCAGAAGAACGCGCCGCGCAGGCTCTGGTCCTTGGTCCAGCTCATCTTCGAGGCGATGGTGGCCGGGGTGTCGTAGCTCCACCAGTTGGTGCCGCAGTGGGCGTAGGCGGTGCCGGCGACGGTACCGGTGGCCGGGCAGGTGTTCTTGAGGACCTTGTAGTCCTCGATGCCGGTCTCGTAGGTGCCGGCCGCCGCGCCGGTCGCGGTGCCGCCCGGGGCGGACTGGGTCACGCCGGTCCAGCCGCGGCCGTAGAAGCCGATGCCGAGCAGCAGCTTGTCGGCCGGCACGCCGATCGCCTTGTACTTGGCGATGGCCTCGGCGGAGTTGTAGCCCGCCTTCGGGATGCCGTTGTACGTGGTGAGCGGGGAGTGCGGGGCCGTCGGGCCCTTGGCCGCCCAGGCGCCGAAGAAGTCGTAGGTCATGACGTTGAACCAGTCCATGTACTGCGCACCGGCCGCGTAGTCCGCCTTGTCGATGTTGCCGCCCGCCGAGGCGTCGGCGGTGACGGCGGCGGTGACCAGGCCGTTGCCGAACTGGGCGCGCATGGCCTGCATCATCTTCTTGAACGAGTCCGGGCCGCTGGTGTCGCAGCTCAGACCGCAGGCGTTCGGGTACTCCCAGTCCAGGTCGATGCCGTCGAAGACATCGGCCCAGCGCGGGTCCTCGACCAGGTCGTGGCAGGACTTGGCGAAGGCCGCCGGGTTCTGCATGGCCTGGCCGAAGCCGCCGGACCAGGTCCAGCCGCCGAACGACCAGATCACCTTGATGTGCGGGTAGAGGCGCTTCAGCTCGCGCAGCTGGTTGAAGTTGCCGCGCAGCGGCTGGTCCCAGGTGTCGGCGACGCCGTCGACGGAGAGGTCGGCGGTGTAGGCGCGCTCGTAGTCGGCGTAGGCGTCGCCGATGGTGCACTTGCCGTTCTGCACGTTGCCGAACGCGTAGTTGATGTGCGTGATCTTCGCGGCGGAGCCGGAGGTCACCAGGTTCTTCACGTGGTAGTTGCGCCCGTAGACGCCCCAGTTGGTGAAGTAGCCGAGCTTGACCTTGTCGCCGATGACGACGTCGCCGCCGGTGGTGCGCAGCGTGCCCGGCGCGCTGGCCGGGCCGGTCAGGTCGGCGGTGTCGCGGGCGACAACGGTGTAGGTGTAGTTGGTGCCGGCGGTCAGGTTGCCGTCGCTGTAGGTGAGCCCGTTGACGGTGGCGACCTTCACGCCGTCGCGCAGGACGTCGTAGTTCTTGATGCCCACGTCGTCGGTCGCGGCGGTCCACGACACCTTCAGCGCGGTGTCGGTGATGTCGGAGCCGGTCGGGGTGCCGGGGGCGGTCGGCGCCTTGTTGCCGGGCAGGTCGGTGCCGTCACAGGAGCCGCCGTTGAGCTTGCAGCCGCTGGGCGCACCGGAGCCGACGCCGTTGAAGCCGAAGGTCACGGAGGCGCCGGGGGCGAGCGTGCCGTTCCAGCCCTTGTCCTTGGCGGTCCAGTGGTTGCCGGCGCTGGTGACGGTGGCGTCCCAGGCGGAGCCGACGCTGGTGCCGGTGGGGAAGTCCCACTCGATGGTCCAGCCCGTCAGCGTGGTGGTGCCGGTGTTCTTCACCGTCCACTTGCCGTCGAACCCGGCGCCCCAGTCGGAGCCCTTGGCGAACGTGGCGGTGGCGGAGGTCGCGGCCTGCGCGGGGGTGGAGAGGCCGACGACGGCGACGAGCGGGAGCACGAGCGCGGTCAGACCCGCTGCTGCGGCTTTCAACCTGCTTCTGCGCATGGTGGTGGTTCGAGTGCTCAACAGAACTCCTCGACGTGGGGGCGGACGGACGGAGGTGGGGGAGGTCCGTGATCACACGCTGCGCGGTGGTGGCCGCAGGTGCTCCGGCGAGACTAGAAAGGTCCATACCAACGCGTCAAGAGGTCCAGACCAGTTTGGCTTTGCTTCGTCTTTGCCGGCCGACTCCGGTCAACTCCGGCCGCAGCTGGCCGCACTGACGCCGTGGCCGGTATCGGCGGGGACCCGATCAGGCCACTGCTCCCGTCGGCAGCGGCGCACGTGGCAGGCGCTGCGGCGGGCACGAAGCGGTGGAGCCGGGAAGGGGCGTCGCGCAGGGTGCGGCGCCCCGACCTGACATGTTCCGGTACGGCCCCCGGGGTGCGGTGCCGGCAGTCGTCCGGACAACTCGTCGAGCCGGACCCGAGTGGCGCGCGCCGGGTTGGCGGAGGGGTGGCCGAAAGGGGACGCCGCTCCGGACGGCGGGAACCGGCCATCCGAACCCCGGCGGCCCGGCTGCGGCCCCGGCGGGTGGCGTCCGGCCGGATCGTGGACGGTCCCGACGGTGGCGCGGACCCGCCGCTACTATCGCGCTCCCCGACGATCTTCAGGAGGTCCCCCATGATCCAGCGGTTCGGCTCCGGCGAGCGCATGAGCGAGGCCGTCGTCCACAACGGCACCGTCTACCTGGCCGGCCAGGTCGCCGCGGACTTCACCCAGGGGGTCGAGGGCCAGACGCAGCAGGTGCTGGCGAGCATCGACCGCCTGCTGGCGGAGGCCGGCAGCGGCAAGGCGAAGATCCTCCGCGCCGAGATCTACCTCGCGGACGTCGCGGACTTCGCCGAGATGAACCTCGCCTGGGACGCCTGGGTGCCCGCCGGCGCCACCCCCGCCCGCGCCACCGTCGAGGCCAAGCTCTACCGCCCCGAGGTCCGCGTCGAGATCGTCGTCACCGCCGCGGTCTGAGGCCGGGGCCGCCCGGCCGGGATGCGGCGTCCCGCGCCGACGGGCCGCACACCGGCCGGTCCCGCGCGCGGCCTCCCGGGCCGTGACTCAGGAGGCGGGGCGGGTGGCGCGCAGCACGCCGACCTTGTCGATCCGGTGCTCCGGGTTGCCGTTCGCGTCCCGCCAGCGGTTGCCGGCGGCGTTGTCCTCCGGGGTGGCGCAGGTCGACACGGTGATCATCGGCTGGACGGCCGCCTCGCCCGGCCGCCCCGGGACGGCCGCCCGCTGCTCGGCCAGCGACCGCGCGGAGCGGAACGACGTACTGCGCGTCTCCGTGACCACGTACTCGTACTCGGTGCCGTCCAGCACGACCAGCACGGTGTCGCCGTTGCGCACGGACGGCAGGTCCCGCAGCGGGCCGCCCGCGGTGAGGCGGTGGGCGGTCACCAGGTAGTTGCCCACCTCGCCCGGTCCGACCCCGCCCTGCGCCCCGAACGGGCTGGCGCCCGCACCGCGGTCCTGGATCCTGGTGCCGGGCGCGTCGTCCGTGGTGCCCTGGTACGGGACCACCTTCAGCCCCGCCAGCCCGATCGAGGGGATCGACAGCTCGGCGGCCCGGGTACGGGCCACCGCGGGGTCGGGGGCGGTCGGTGCGGCGGGCGCCGTCGTGGCGGTCGGCGTGGGCGTCGTCGTGGGGGTTGCGGTGGGCGTCGCAGTGGTGGGCGTGGCCGAGGGGCCGGGCGTCGACGGCGCACCGGACGGGCTCGACACCGCCGCCGGCCGGTCGGTCGTCGCGGCGCCGCCCCCGCCCGAACCGCCCGCACAGCCGACGAGCACGACGAGGGCCGCTCCGGCAGCAGCGGCGGCGAAAGCATGGGGTGCGGGCATGGCGTTCCTGCGGGGGTGCGGGTTCCGGGCGGGGCCGCCCATGGTGCCTCGCCGACCCCGCCCGACGGCGACCCGCACGGACGGAACCGGCCAAACGTTCGCTTCTTGTTATCTTCCCGCGCCCGGCCCAGACCCGCGCACCCGGACCCGTCACGGGTCCCTGCACCACCGAACGGCCCGGGACGGTGCGGGCCGCTCAGTGGCGCAGCAGCCGTTTCTGGAGGGATTCCAGCGGGCCGACGGGGGAGTGGCGGAGCCAGAGCGAGGAGGCGAGCACCAGGACGGCGGAGACCGCCGCCCAGAGGGCCATCACCCACCAGGGCCCGGCGTCGGCGTAGCGGGCGGCGAGGCCGAGCCCGATGCCGTAGCAGGCGAGGACGCAGAGCACGTTCTGGGCGACGTAGCAGGAGAGCGCGGTGCGGCCGACGGCGGTGAGGCCGGCCGTGAGCGGGCCGGGGGTGCGGACCCGGTCGAGGAGGGCGCCGATCAGCCCGAGGTAGCCCAGGGCCAGCACGGGGGCGGCCACGTAGCGCTGGAGCAGGAAGCCGTCGGAGCCGGCCAGCGACGCGGCGGCGGTGAGCGGGAGGCCGGCGCCGAGGCCCCACCGCAGCAGCCGGCGGCGCAGGCCGCGGGCCCGTTCGTCGGCCCCGAAGGCACCGGCCCGGAACAGCCGGACACCGACCAGGAACAGCACCACCAGCAGCGCGAAGCTGAGCACCGGTTCGAGCCGCAGGTAGGGCAGGTGCTCGATCCGGAAGAGGATCTGGTCGGGGTAGCTGCCGTGGGCGTAGAGGTCGACGATCCGGGTGTCGGGGCCGGTGGGCGCGGTGAGCGGTGGGCCGGTGGCGGCGAACGCCGCGGTGAGTCCGGCCATCAGGCAGAGGTGGAAGCCGGCGGCGGTCCACAGCGCGGTCCGCCGGCGCCGCTCCGAGGCGGCCAGCAGCCGGGCGACGAGCAGGGCGGTCAGGGCGTAGGCCATCAGGACGTCCCAGGCGAAGACCAGGACGAAGTGCACGGTGCCCTCGGCGAACAGGAACCAGGCGCGCGGCCGGTAGCTCTGCGGCCAGGGCCGTCCGCGCTTGCGTGCCGACTCGAACTGGATCGCCAGTCCGACGCCGAACAGCAGGGTCAGCAGGGCGAGGAACTTGCCGTCCGCCACGAGCCGGAAGAGCGTCTCGGCGACGGCCTCCGGTGACCGGTCGTCGAGCAGCCGGTGCAGCGAACCACCGGACGAAGAGCCCTCCATGACGCCCCATTCGGCGCCCGGCCCGGTGAAGATCCAGACGTTGGTCATCAGGGTACCGAGGATGGCCGCTCCGCGCAGGACGTCCAGCAGCGGCAGCCGCCCTCCGGCCGCCCGGGGGCCGGCGGGATCCTTCGGGTCCGCCGGGCCGGGGCCCGGCTGCGGCGGGATCGCCGGGTCGGACGCGCGGGCCGGAACCGTACCGGACACTGCGGTACTCCTCTCCTCGGGCCGGAGGCCGGATCCCATCCTCGGCGCCCTGCGGGGGGCGGTCCTCCTGATCAGTGAGGACATCACCCTCCACCCGGAGACGGAGGTTCCGGGGGCCCGCCTCCACCGCCCGGACGACCGGTCCGCGGGTCCGGTCCGGGCGAGCTGCCCTTCCGCCAACTGCCCTCTAACGGATGGTAGTTGTGGTGCGGTGGCACTGGGCAGGGCCGCTGCGTGTGCGATCCGCCGGCGGTCGGCGGAGCCGGGGCGGCCGTCGGGACACCCGCCGGTCGGCGGGTCCGCCGGCCCCGGTGCGCCTCTTGGCCGCCCCGCGAGCGGCCGCCCGTGAACGGCGCCTTGCAGCCGGCGCGGCTGCGAACGGCGGCCCGTGAACGGCCCTGAGCCGCACCCGTACCGGCGCCGGACCGCCGGGCCCGCCCCGGGGGCCACGGTGCGATCGGACCTCGCGCGACCGGGATCAGGCGGTTCGGGATTGCGGCGCGATCAGGACCCCGTCGTCCGGTCCGCGATCGCGGCGAGGAGGTGCCGGCGGCCGTGCTCGCGGAGTTCGCGGCGCTGGCGGACGGCGCCGTTGCCCTCGGTGAGCAGGCGCTCCAGGACGGGCACGACGTGGCGCCGGTCGTCGCCCGTCCCGATGACCGGCTCCAGGTACTCGATCAGGGCCGCCACGGCGTCGGCCACCGGGACCGGCCGTTCGGCCGAGGGGGTGAGGACGGCGCCGGTGCAGCCGTGCCGGGCCGCGTGCCACACGGCGGCGGCGAGCCGCTCCGGCCGGACGCCGGCGCGGGCGGGTCCGTCGGGCCGCTTGCCGTCCAGGGTCCGACCGCCCAGGGCTCGGGCGGCCAGGGCCCGCACGATTCCGGCGAGCATCACCGCCTCGTCCGGCCGCAGCTGGACGTCCATCGCGCGGATCTCGACCGTGGGGTACTTCTCGGAGAGCCTGAGGTGCCAGTAGAGCTGGCCGGTGTCGCGGATCAGCCCGTCGCGGACCAGTGCCGCGGTCCGGTCGGCGTAGTCGCGGGCGCCGTCGAAGTGCGGCGGCGGCCCGCTGACCGGCCAGCGGTCGAAGACGATGGTGCGCCACGATGCGAAGCCGGTGTCCGTGCCGTGCCAGAGCGGCGAGTTCGCGGCGAGGGCGACCAGCAGCGGCAGCCACGGACGCAGCCGGTTCAACACGGTGACGCCCGCGTCGCGGTCGGGCACGCCGACGTGGACGTGCATCCCGGCGATCAGCTGCTCGTCGGTCAGCCGCCGGGTGTCCGTGTGCATGCCGCGGTAGCGGGCGGTGGGTGTCACGGGCACGGGCAGCCGGTCGGGGTCGGCGAACGGTGCCGTGCCGCTGGCGGCGAGCAGGCAGCCGTCGGCGCGGGCGGCCTCGCCCAGGGCGTGGCGCAGGCGCAGGAGGTGGCCGCCGATCTCGTCCAGGTCGTGGCAGACCGGGGTGGCGACCTCCAACTGCGCCTGGAGCAGTTCGTGCTGGACCTCGCCGTGGTCCAGGGCGGGCTGCAGGCCGGCCGCCGCGCGCACCTGGAGGGCGCGGGCGGTGGGCAGGCCGGTGGCCGCATCGAGCAGGAAGTACTCCTCCTCCACACCCAGGGTCAGCATGCCGAGCGGGTACCCGGCTGTGCCGGGTGTACGCCCTTCGTCGCGCGGCTGCCGCGGGGGAGCCGGCGGGGCGGCCGGCGGCGGGTCGGCGGCGGGTCGGTGCGACGGTGGCGCAGGAGTGGCGCCGGTTGGCACACGATGGCGCAGGGGTGGCGCCAGGTGGTGGCAGGTGGTGCCATATGGCGCCATGAGGCCCGCGGAGGCCGGCAGGGGCTGTAGTGGGCGCCATGGCGAGCGAGCGTGGCGCCGGAGTGTTTCCGCAGGTAGAAGTGGTCGGAGGCGGATCGGACCGCCTGGTGGTGCCGGGCAGGCTTGCGTGTGGCGCCATTGTGGTGCCATGATGGCGTCATGGACCTCACCCCGTATGTCGAGAACCTCCGACGCGAACTCGCGGTGGCCGCCGAAGCCGGCGGGGAGGACGCCCGTGCGCTGGCCGACCGGCTCACCGCTCCGCTGGAGTCGGCGACCAGGCTGACCATGCTCAACGTGCTCTCGGCCGCGATGGACGAGGTCACCCGCGAGCTCGCCCCGGGTTCGGTCGACGTGCGGCTGCGCGGGCTGGATCCGGACTTCGTGGTGACCCTGCCGCCCGCCGACCGTGCTGCCACCGTGGTGCCGCCGGTGCCCGTCGAACCGTTCGCGGCGGCTCCGGCGCCCGCCGACGGGGATGAGGGCGGCACCGCCCGCGTCAACCTGCGACTGCCGGCGCACCTCAAGGCGCGCGCCGAGGAGTCCGCGGGCCGCGAGGGCCTGTCGGTCAACGCCTGGCTCGTACGGGCCGTCGCGGCGGCGGTCGACGGTGCCCCGCGGCCGCGGGCGACGCCGACGATCCAGGCCGCCGGCCAGAGCATCACGGGCTGGGTGCGCTAGCCCCCCGGCCCCCGCCCCACTCGACCCGCACCGCCGCACCTGCACCGCCCGCACCGCGGCCCCACCCGCACCGCCGCACCCGCACCGCTTCACCCACCTGGCGTCCCATCAGCGAGGACGCCACCAGGACCCAGGAGGACGGGACAGCCATGCCTTCTTTCGACACTCCCGCAGCCATCTCCGTCACCGCGCAGGTGGAGGCCGGCACCATCCGGTTCGGCGCGGACGACCGCATCGACACCCGCGTCGAGGTGCGGCCCCGCGACCCGAAGAAGGACCTGGACGTGCGGACCGCCGGCCAGACCGAGGTCGCCTTCGCGAACGGCACGCTGATCGTCCGGACGCCCAAGGCCGGGCTGTTCGGCCGCACCGGCGTCGTCGACGTGACGGTCGACCTGCCCGCGGGTTCGAGCATCGAGGTGACCGGCGCCTGGACCCAGGTGCTCGGTGAGGGCCGGCTCGGCGAGGTGTACGTGAAGACGTCCTCCGGCGACGTCCGGTTCGACGCCACCGGCCCGCTGACGGTGAAGGCCTCGCACGGGGGGATCACCGTGGACCGGGTGGACGGTTCGGCCGAGATCACCACCAGTTCCGGCAGTCTGCGCGTCGGCCTGGTCGACGGCAGCGCCGTCCTGAAGAACTCCAACGGGCACACCAGCGTCGGCGCCGTGACCGGTGAGCTGCGGGTGAGGGGTGCCAACGGCGACATCGACATCCGGTGCGCCGAGGAGTCGGTCACCGCCACCACCGCGCACGGCTCCCTCCGGGTCGCCGATGTGGCGCGCGGCAACGTGGAGTTGGAGACCTCCTCGGGGGCGATCGAGATCGGCATCCGGCAGGGTACGGCCGCCTGGCTCGACGTCAGTTCGAGCACGGGCCAGGTGCGCAACATGCTCAGCACGTCGGAGGCCCCGGGGGAGTCCGAGGACACCGTCACGGTCCGGGCCCGCACCCGGCACGGCAACATCGACATCGTTCGCGCCAAGGACTGATCCGGCCCGGGACGGACCCGCCCCGCGGCCCATCGCGCAGTCCCGCTCCTCCGCCGCCGCATCTTCCCCGCCGCACCTTCCCCTGTCACTCCACTCCTCGAACGGGAGGTTCACATGGGCGAATCTGTCATGCCCTCGACAATCGACGGCCGACCCGCCGCCGTCACCGCCGTCGGACTGCGCAAGTCGTACGGCGACAAGACCGTGCTCGACGGCGTCGACCTGCGCATCCCGGCCGGCTCCGTCTTCGCCCTGCTCGGGCCGAACGGCGCCGGCAAGACCACCGCCGTCAAGATCCTCTCCACACTCGTCACCGCCGACGGCGGCCTGGCACAGGTCGCGGGCCACGACATCGCCGGCTCCCCGCAGGAGGTGCGGGCCGCGATCGGCGTCACCGGGCAGTTCTCGGCCGTCGACGGGCTGATCACCGGCGAGGAGAACATGTGGCTGATGGCGGACCTGCACCATCTGCCCAGGCGCGAGGGCCGGCGGGTCGCCGCGCAGCTGCTGGACCGGTTCGGCCTCACCGAGGCCGCGAAGAAGCCCGCCTCGACCTACTCCGGCGGCATGAAGCGGCGCCTGGACATCGCGATGACCCTGGTCGGCAACCCCCGGGTGATCTTCCTCGACGAGCCGACCACCGGCCTCGACCCGCGCTCGCGCCACAGCATGTGGCAGGTCGTCCGCGACCTGGTCGCCGACGGCGTCACCGTCCTCCTCACCACCCAGTACCTGGAGGAGGCCGATGAACTCGCCGACCGCATCGCCGTGTTGAACGGCGGTCGGATCGTCGCCGAGGGCACGGCGGAGGAGTTGAAGCGGCTGGTGCCCGGCGGGCACGTCCGCCTCCGGTTCGCCGACCCGGGCGCGCACCGCTCGGCCGCGGGCGTCCTGCCGGGAGCCGTCCGGGACGACGAGGCGCTGACGCTCCAGGTGCCCAGCGACGGCAGTCAGCGCCAACTGCGCGCGGTCCTGGACCGGTTGGACTCCGTCGGCGTCGAGGCCGACGAACTGACCGTCCACACCCCCGACCTCGACGACGTGTTCTTCGCCCTGACCGGCGGCTCCGCCCCTGCGAACCGGCCCGAGGAGGCTGTCCGTTGAGTGCTCTCCCGCTCGCCGTCCGCGACTCGTCGACCATGCTGCGGCGCAACCTGCTGCACGCCCGGCGCTACCCGTCGCTGACCCTGAACCTGCTGCTCACCCCGATCGTCCTGCTGCTGCTCTTCGTCTACGTCTTCGGCGACGTGATGAGCGCGGGCCTCACCGGCGGCGCCCCGGACCGTTCCGCCTACATCGCCTACCTCGTGCCGGGCCTGCTGCTGATGACCATCGGCAGCACCGTGATCGGCACCGCGGTGTCGGTCTCCAACGACATGAACGAGGGCATCATCGCCCGCTTCCGCACGATGGCGATCCATCGCTCCTCCGTCCTGGTCGGGCACGTCGTCGGCAGCGTGCTGCAGGCGGTCGCCAGTGTGGTCCTGGTCGGGGCCGTGGCCGTCGCCATCGGCTTCCGCTCCGCGGACGCCACCGTCCTGGAGTGGCTGGCCGCCTTCGGGCTGCTGGTGCTCGTCGCCCTGGCGCTCACCTGGATCGCGGTCGGGATGGGCCTGGTCAGCCCGAACGCCGAGGCCGCCAGCAACAACGCGCTGCCGCTGGTCTTCCTGCCGCTCGTCTCCAGCGCGTTCGTCCCAGTCGACGCGATGCCGGGCTGGTTCCAGCCGGTTGCCGAGTACCAGCCCTTCACCCCGGCCATCGAGACCCTGCGCGGACTGCTGCTCGGCACCGGGATCGGCCACAACGGCTGGCTCGCGGTCGCCTGGTGCCTGGCCCTGGCCGCTCTCGGCCACCGCTGGTCGAAGGCGCTGTTCGACCGCGATCCGGCCTGACGCGACAGGCCTGGCCCCGGCTCGACCGGGCCCGGCCCCCCGATGACCGCACCCGGCGCCCGCCACCCCCACGGCG
>NZ_JBSGXP010000140.1:0-22196 GCF_053610105.1 Kitasatospora sp. NPDC054939
GCAGATCGCCGTCGGCGAGAAGGTCCTCGCCGCCCAGGGCCCCGGCGCCTGGCCCGTCTGCTCCGTCAAGGCCGGCCTCACCAAGTAACACCCCCCACCCCCACCAGGGGGCACCCCACGACAACGCCGCCACGACCGACCGGAAGCCCCGGTCCGGTCGGCGGCGTTGCGGCGTTTCCGCGAGCGGACCGGCGCACGGGGACAGTTGCGCCGTTGCGCCGTTGCGCCGTCGCGGCGACGGGGCGCCGCGGGCGGGACCGGACGGCGGGACGATCGCGGCCGGAACAGGACGGAACAGGAGAGGAGCGGGGGACCGCAGTACCGGGCACGGGGTACGGCGGGAGCCGGCTCCTCGTGCCGCCGGGCGATGTCCGGCACCGGGCCCGCTGCCTAGGGTCGGGATCGCGACCGGGTGATCCACTCGCCGGGCGGGGGCACCGCGGTCGCGCCATCCCCTATTCCTCGGGCCCGCGCGGCACCGTATCCCAGGAGCGCCTTCCATGAGCCTTCGCCGTCCTCGCCGACCCTCCGGCCCCGCGACCACCGCCACCCCCGCGGCGGACACGACCCCCGCCGGGTCGGCGCCGATGTCGCTGCGCGCGCTCGCCGTGCTGGTGGCCGCGGCTGCCGTCTTCGGTGCCGCCGGCGCGTCCCCTGCCCCGGTGTCCGCCGCGCCGGCCGCCTCCGCCCCGAAGAACGCCGTGCGCGCCGGGCTGGAGCGGCTGGTGCAGGACGACCGGTACCCGGCCGCGATGGCCTCGACCGTCGACCGCACCGGCCGGACCCGCAACCACGCCGCCGGGGTCGCCGACCTCCGGACCGGCGCGCGGGTGCCCGTGGACGGGCAGGTCCGGGCGGGCAGCAACACCAAGACCTTCACCGCCGTCGTCGTCCTGCAACTGGTCGGCGAGGGCAGGGTCGAACTCGACGCCCCCGTCGACCGGTACCTGCCCGGCCTGGTCCGCGGCGAGGGCATCGACGGCCGTGTGATCACCGTCCGCCAGTTGCTCCAGCACACCAGCGGCCTGCCGAACCACACCGACCACATCTTCGAGCAGGTCTTCGGCACGGACCCCCACCGGTACTACCAGCCCCGCGAGCTGCTCGACATCGCCTTCAGCCGCAAGGCCCTGTTCGCCCCCGGGACCGACTGGGCGTACAGCAACACCAACTACGTCGTCGCGGGCCTGCTGATCGAGAAGGTCACCGGGCGTCCGCTCGCCGAACAGCTCACCACGCGGGTGATCGACCGCGTGGGACTGCGCCGCACCTACGTCCCGGGCGTGGGCGAGCAGGGCATCCGGGGCCCGCACCCCCACGGCTACCACGCCGCCGCTCCGGGGGCACCGCTGGCCGACGTCACCGAGCTGGACCCGTCCTGGGCCTGGGGCGCGGGGGAGGTGGTCTCCACACCGAGCGACCTGAACCGCTTCTTCTCCGCCCTGCTGGGCGGCAGGCTCCTCAAGCCCGCCCAACTCGCCGAGATGCGCACCACCGTGCGGATGCCCGACGACCCGGACTCGGTACCGGGCCTCGGGTACGGGCTCGGGCTCATCCGCCGCCCGCTGAGCTGCGGCAAGGTGGCGTGGGGCCACGGCGGCTCCATCCCGGGCTTCCACACGCTCCCGGGCGTGACCGAGGACGGCCGCGCCGCGACCATCGCCGTCACCGCCAACCTGGCGCCCACCCCGGACGGCTTCCAGCACGCCGAAGCCCTCCTCGACCGCGCCCTGTGCACCGAATGACACCCGAGCCCGCGTTCGCGCCCGAGCCCGCGCCCGGGCCGGTCCCGCCGGTCGACCCGGCGGGTCCGGGTGGACCGCCGGCCGGCGTGCGGGGCGGGTCAGTCGAGCGCGACGGTGAGGACGGAGTCCTGGGTGCTGGTGTGTTCGATGGTGAGTTCTCCCGACGCGCCCCGGTGGGCGCCCGTCCCTCCGGTGACGGCGAAGGTGTGGGACCAGTGGGCGAAGCCGGTCGTCACGCCCTCGGTGACGGCCGGGAGCGGTCGTTCGAAGGCGCTCGTGCCGGTGATCGTGCCGTCGGTGAGGCGCAGGACGATGGTGGACAGGATGAGCGCGCCGTCGGTCCCGACGGTGATCGGCGTGCTGTGGGCACTCTCGGTGCCGACCACCTCTCCGTCCTGGTCCCGGAGCTCGAAGTGGACGAAGTACGGCACCCCGGCGGTCAGGACGCCCGGGATGTTGGCGGCCGTGCGCCGGCCGTACAGGGTCAACTCCTGGGCGCGGGTGGACGCGTGGGCGGGTGCGGCCAGGGAGGCGGTGGCCGCCCCGCCGACGGCAGCGGCGGATGCCATGCGCAGGGCATGCCTGCGGGCGATGGTCGTCATCAGGTCTCCGAGGTCCGGGGTGGTCGGGCGGCCTCCGCTGCTCCGGTGGGACCGGGCCGGCGGCGGACACGGCGCTGACTTCCCGGACGGGCCCGCCGGTAACCGCCGTTGCGGCCGGCCTCGCCGGGACGGCGGAGCGCGCAGCCGGGGCCCGCGCCCCGCCCACGCGCCCGCGCCCGCGGTGGCACGTGCGGGCCGTAGCCACTGTCAGGCCGACGGGTGGTGGGCCTGCCAGGCCTCCTCGAAGAGCTCGTGCAGCGGGCGGGTCGGCAGCAGCCGCAGCAGCGGGCCCTCCAACTCCTTGCGGCGGTCGGCGGCCGCTAGGTGGGCGGCCGACTTGGCGCTCTCCAGCGGGAGTTCTGGGGCCTTGAACTCGGTCCAGGGCCCGGGGACGAACACGGTGCGGCCCGCCCGGGGCCGCTTGCCGGTCTCGACGAGACCGGCGTCGGTCAGCTGCTGCTGGGCGGCCTTGTGGCGGGCGGGCGTCCAGCTGTTCCAGCGGCGGACGTTGCGGTCCGTGGGCCGTGCGAGCGCGAGGAGTTGGAGCAGCAGCGCCGCGGCGTCGCCGTCGACGCCGAGCACCTCGGCGGCTTCCTGAACCAGTTGCGGGACGGACTGCCGCGGGTCCGCCTCGTACCGGCCGGCGGGGACGGGTGTGGCGGCGGCGCGCTGCACCATCCGTTGCAGGCCGCCGCCGGTCCGCAGGTCCTCCAGCCGTCGGACGGCCAGGAGCAGTGGCCCGAGGTCGTGCTGCCGGCCGTACGCCAGCAGCCGGTTGCGGGCCGCGGGGTCGGCCAGGGCGGCGGGGCGCAGCCAGAGGCGGGTCGGGCCTGTGCCGGCGGGTACCAGCAGCAGCCCGTCGTCGTGGACGGTGGGCAGGTCGGCCGGCGGCGTCGCGGGCTGCCCGGGGCGGGCCCGGTCGGGGCCGGGCAGCACCGGGTAGGTGCGGGGTCCGAAGAGCCGGGCGCGCTCCGCGGCGTCGCCGGGCAGGTGGGTGGTGTCGACCGCCACCACCAGGTCGGGGTCGTCCAGCGCGTGGACGATGCGTTGCAGCAGCTGCGGGGCGCGGTCCGCGAGGGGGTCGCCGACGGGCCGCTCGGTGAGCGCCCACACGAGCAGCGAGGCGTCGTCGGCCACCGGTGTGCGGGTCCCGAAGCGGATGCCGGCGGGGTTGCCGTCGCCGTCCGCGGCGTGCAGGTGGAGGTAGCCGTGCCGGGTGGCGGCGAGGACGGAGCGCGGGCCGCTGTGCGGGGTCGGGGCGGGCGGTTCGGTCAGGCGGTCGAGTGACCGGGCGCCGAGGCCGAGGTCGCGTTCGAGGTCGGCCGCGGCGGCCTCGTCGACGGGCCGCTCGACGCCCACCAGCCGTGCCCAGACCTCGGCGGCGCGCTGCGCGGCGGCCACCGTGCCGCCGGGTGCCCGGAGTTCGTCGGGATCGTCCGGCACGGCGGCGGCCAGGAGCTCCAGCCGGCCCTCGGTGCCGAGCCGGTGGAGGGCGGTGCGGATCCGCGAGACGGTCTCCGGGGTGGCCTGGTACGGCTTGGCGGCGAGCAGGCGTTCCTGCGCCTGGTGGTCGCCGCGTTCGGGCAGGCCGTCCAGGACCAGGCGGGCGAGGGGCCGGCGGGCGCCGGTGCGGGCGACGAAGGCGTCGACCGCGTCCTCGCCGATGCGGATCGGGCCGTGCTCCTCGTGGAGGGTGAGCAGGCGGCGGAGGCGGTGGGCGTCGTCGCGCTGCACTGTGACGGTCCGCAGGTCGTGGGCGCCGACGGGGGCGGGGTCGGCGGCGGGCTGGAGGAACAGGTACTCGGCGTCGTCCTGCAGCGGCTGGTGCGGTATGGGGGCGAGCCGGGAGAGGCGGTCGGCGCGGACGGCGAGCGCGGGCCGGCCGGTGGCGTGGACGGCGGCCAGGGCGGCGCCGGTGGCCTCGCCGAGCCGCCAGGCGGTGCCGGGGCCGGCGAACGGCTGGGCGGCCCAGGTGCGCAGCAGTGCGGCCAGGGCGATGCGGTCCTCGCTGCCGGTCGCGGCGGTGACGAGGCGCCAGGCGGCGGCGTCGATGCGGCCGAGCAGGGTGGTCCACTCGCGGGCGCGGGCGGGGGCGCTGAGCCGGCGTTCCTGCTCATCGAGTTCGCCGCGCAGGTGCGCTCCGTCGGCGGCGAGTGCGGTGAGCGTGGCGGGCTGCGGGGACATCGGCTCGGCGTCGTGGTGGCGGGGCAGCTCGAACAGGCCGCGCAGGGCGGGCAGCAGGTCCGCGTCGCTCACCGGCGCGGGCGGCACCAGGCGGCCGGATCGGACGACCGCCACCCGGCGGCAGAGGCGTTCGCGCCGGTGCTGCACGGCGACCGCGCGGCGGGCGGCCTGCGCGGCGGCGTCGGCGATTCGGGGGTCGGTCAGGGCGGGCAGCAGTCGGGCGAGTTCGTCGCGCAGGCGGTCCCCGGGTGCGGGGTTGCTCTCCGCCTCGGCCCGGGCGGTGGCGAGCAGGGCCCGGGCGGTGTCCTCGGGCAGCTCGCGCAGGGCGCGGGAGGAACCGGGGTGCCGTGCGGTGAGGAAGTGCCAGAACGCGGGGGCCGGCAGCCGGTGCGTGGCGAAGTCGGCTTGCCACAGCAGCGAGTTGTCCGCGGCGTCGTGGGCACGGAACCGCTGCTCGTCGGTGACGATGCACCGGGCGCCGCCGGCGGGCAGGTCGACGATGCCCCACGGGCCCTGGCCGGCGCGCTCGGCCCGGAAGTCGGCGGTGCGCCCGTCGGTGCCCTCCAGCCGGAAGCGGGCGCCGGCACCGGACGGACCGTCGGCCCGGCGAGTCACCCGGAACCCGACCAGGCCCGCGCGCCCGCCGAGCGGCGAGTCCCCGGCCCCGGCGGGCAGCGGAGCGAGGCTGATCAGGTGCGGGCAGAGTTGGTGGCCCTCGGGCAGCGGTGGGTCGGTGAAGAAGGCCGGCAGCTGCCGGTCGGCGGTGCGCCCGCCGGTCGCGGGGTCGCAGCGGGCCCAGTCGGAGCGGGAGAGGAAGCGGGGGCAGCTCCACAGGCCGGTGCCGTCGCCGAGCTGGAGCTCGTGGTCGTCGCCGGCGCCCTCGCGCCCGCCGGGGCGCAGCACCCGCTCGCCGTCGTGGCGTCCGGTGCCGTCGGCGGTGGCGAACTGGTAGCCGGCGCCGCGCACCGGGGTCAGGCCCGTGTAGTCGCCGGGCTCGAACACCTCGTCGGGCCGCGAGGCCCAGTACGCGCGGTCCGGGTAGCCGTGCGCGGTGGTGGTGTTCCAGCTGATCAGGAAGTCGCCGCCGACGTGGTGCACCTGGTGGGCGGCGGCGTCCTCCGGCAGGTGGACGGGGCAGCCGGCCCGTCGGCCGCGGTGGTCGACGGCGACCGCGGCCGTCCTGGTGTACACGGTGAGCACGGGCCAGGAGGACGTCGTCCCGGTGGGTTCGCCGCCCAGTTCGGCGATCGCCGTTTCCAGCGCCGGCCAGCACAGCTCCTCCGGCAGTCCGGCCCGCAGGGTGCGCAGCAGCGGACCGGCCGGGTCCAGGGCGGCGAGGGCCTCCTCGATGCCGTCCAGGGCGCTCGCCGTCGGACGGTCGAGCAGGCGCTCCAGGGTGTCCACGGCCTCCTCCGCCGCGCCGAGCCCGCCGCCGTCCAGCGCCTCCAGCAGGCCGGTGACGCGGCCGTGCACGCTGCGCGCGATGCCGGGGTTCTCCGGCAGCCGGGTGAGCGCGGTGCCGCGGCGCAGTCCGGCGTGGACGGTGCCCTCCAGACGGGCGCCGAGCACCGGGTCGGCCGCGAGGGCGGCGAGGTCGCGCCGGGCGGCGGCGCCCCAGAAGTGCAGGCGGACCTGCCCGGGCGGGGTCTCGACCGGGATGCCGGCCGCCAGGCAGGCGTCCGCGAGGTCGGCGTCGAGCCCGCTGTACGTCCAGCGGCTCTCGTGCAGCCGCACGGGGACGGCGTCGGCGCGCAGCCGCGGGGCCAACAGCGGCAGCAGGTCGAAGAGTTCGGCGGGCAGCTGCCGCCGCGTCACACCGCCGCCGGACCGGGCGTACGAGTAGAGGAACGCCAGCCGGCCGAGCCAGCCGGCCGGTCCGTCCTCGGGGGTGAGCCGGCCGTCGGCGAGGGCGTCGGCGGCCCCGCAGGCCCGCAACAGGCGGAGCCAGGCGCCGGCATCGGTGTCACTGCTCGGGAACAGCTCCAGCAGGGCGGCGGCGACGGCGGAGGTCGGCGGGTGGTCGGCGAGGAGGCGCGCGGCCCCGGTGAGCAGCGCATCGGGCACGGCCCGGCCGCGGGCGGCGGCCAGCACCTCGCCCAGCACCCGGGCGTCCTCCTCGGTGCCCAGACCGGCGGCCCTGGCGGTGGCGCGAAGCCGGGTGTGCAGGTCGGCGGCCGGGGCGGCGCCGCCGTCGGACCACGCGGCGACGAACGCGACGAACTCCCGGTGCGCGTCGGCCGGCGGCAGGGTGGCGGTCAACCTGCGCTGGTGGACGCTGAGTTCCTTGCCGGGCAGGACGCCGAGCCGGGCGAACAGCAGGGTGTTGGCCCGCTGGTAGGTCTCGTCGACGGCCAGGGCCCCGTCGCGTTCGGCCGTGCGGGCCAGCTGGTACGCCTGCCCGGACAGGCGCGGCAGCGAGCGGCCCAACCGGTGCCCGACGGTGTCCCAGAACCACGGCAGGTGCTCGGGCGGCAGCCGGCGGGCGTGGCCCTTCAGCTCGTCCAGGAAGCGTCCCGGCTTGTGGTGTGCCCGGCCGTACCCGGTGCGCAGGACGTCCAGCAGCCGCCGGGCGCCCTCCTCCGCACCCGGGGAGCCGGCGCGCAGCCACTCCAGGTAGACCTCGGACTCCGCCGGGTCGGTGGGCGGGAGGATGGAGAGCATGGGTCGTCCTCGGTCGGTGGCGTCGGACCGGTCTCCGGCGCCGGGGCGGGTGCGGATCGACCGTCCGCGCGGAGCCGGACGGCACGATTCCGGTGGACGCGCCGGGGACGCGAACGGTTCCCCGGCCGACCGGCCCGAGGCTACCGGGCGGTGGGGACACTGCTGAGGGTCGGCCCGGTCCGTCCCGCACCGCTCGCCGCCGACCACGGACCCGGGGGAGGCGCACCGACGACCCCGGCGGGCCGGCCGCGTACGCCGTCGGCGGACGCCCGCGGAGCGGACGTGCCCGCCTGTCAGGATGGCCGGATGGGAAACGACACGGCCGTGCGCCGGCTCGATCTGGGCTACTTCGTCCGACCGGCGTCGGAGACCGGCGGCCCGCAGCCGCGCGTCGAACCCGCGCTCGCCTACGGCTCGCCGATCTCGACCCGTGCCGGGTGCTCTTCGCGCACGACTGCTCGGTCTGGAACCGCCCTGTCAGGACGCCTGGAGCTGAGGCAGGAAGGCGCCGGAACGTGCAACCGGAGGCCGCCCAAAGGGGGCGGCCTCCGGTTGCATCAGCGGCCCGCCGTCGGGAACCGGGGTGCCGGGTGGCCTGCGGGCGGCACCGTCACCGGGTCTCGACGAGGACCTTCTCGACGACGACGTCCTGCACCGGCCGGTCGTTGCGGGGGTTGACCTCCGCGGTGGCGATCGCGTCGACGACCCGCCGGCTGGGCTCGTCGGCCACCTCGCCGAAGATCGTGTGCTTGCCGGTGAGCCACGTGGTCGCCCCGACGGTGATGAAGAACTGCGAACCATTGGTCCCCGGGCCGGCGTTGGCCATGGCCAGCAGGTACGGTTTGGTGAACGCCAGGTCCGGGTGGAACTCGTCGGCGAACTTGTACCCCGGCCCGCCGGTCCCGTTGCCCAGGGGGTCGCCGCCCTGGATCATGAACCCCTCGATGACCCGGTGGAAGACCGTGCCGTCGTACAGCGGATCCGTGGTGGCCTGACCGGTGTCGGGGTCGACCCACTTCCGCTCGCCCGTGGCGAGTTCCACGAAGTTCTTCACGGTCTTGGGGGCGTGATTCGGCAGCAGCCGGATCACGATGTCGCCGCGGTTGGTCTTCACCGTCGCGTACAGCTCTTCCGCCATCTCGATCCTTCGGTCGTGGCCCGTTCGGCGCGGCCAGTCTTGTCGCCGTCCGGACCGACGCGGGGCGGCGACACCGATATCTCACCCGCACGAGTGGTCCCCGGCGGACGGCCACCGCGCCCCGAGTGCGGGCGGCTCGGGGGCAGTCGGGTCGATCCGGCCGGGCTTGCAGTGCACTGGACAAGCCTCCGAAGCTGGGTGATCATCTGCGCGGTGAACAGCGAATCCCTCCCCGCCCCCAGGCGCATCCGCTTCGTCGAACTGAACGAGCCGGCCCTGCGGGCGCTCGCCGCCGGCGACCTCGCCGGCGGAAGTGCCGCAGCGGGCATCCCCCTTGACGAACACATGGTCGGCGACCGGGCCCGGTCGATATTCGCCTACCGGGCCGACCAGATCGCCGCCGACCCGTCCGCCGCACCCTGGATCACGCGGGCCGCGGTCGCCGAACCGGACGGTGTCGTCGTCGGCGACGCCGGGTACCACGGTCCGCCGGACGAGGCCGGCACGGTCGAGGTCGGCTACTCCGTCGTGCCCCGCCACCGCCGCCAGGGCTACGCCCGCGCGATGCTGCGGGCCCTGCTCGAACGGGCTGCCGCCGAACCGGCGGTGACGACCGTACGGGCCCGGATCCGGGCCGACAACGCCGCCTCGCTGGCCACCCTCGGCGGCTTCGGCTTCCGTCGCGTCGGCGAGCAGGGGAACGAACAGGAGGGCCTCGTCCTCGTCTTCGAGGTCCCGGCCGAGGCCGTCCGCACCGCCCGCCCCCCGGTCGCCCCAGCCCCCGCTCCCACCTCCGCCCCCGCCTCCGCCTCCCGACCGACCACCGGCTGACCTACTGCTGCGGCCGCCGCCGCTCGTACCGGTCCCCGCAGGCCAGCGCGCGGACGCCGGTGCCACGAACGCCGGGACGCGACCGTGCACGGAGCCGTCCCGGACCACCTGTCCGGACCGCCCGCCCGGAACGAGCGGCCGCCGGTGATCGCGCCGCCTCCTGTGGGCTGCCATGAACCGGATCGCGGCCGCGGGGCCGATCGGGGGCGGGGTGCGGCGCGTCCGGGGTGGCGGAGGTGCCGGGCGGTGGAGGATCGGGGGTGCCCCGGCCCGGGACGGGCCGTGGGCGCTCCTGTCCGAGCGTGTGGAGGTCCGGCTGTGGACGTGTGTGACGGTTGTCTGTCCGGTCCGACGGGGGTGGCGGGATGAGCGGGGGCCGGTACGGGGAGGCGGTCTTCCCGCCGGAGCGGGAGGGGGAGGGCGAGCGGATCGACTACGGCGCCCTGGCGTACGACGACGTCTCGCTGGCGCGGTTGCGTGCGCTGGGGGTGGGCGAGGGCTGGCGCTGTCTGGAGGTGGGGGCGGGGACGGGTGCGCTGGCGCGCCGGCTGCTGCAGGAGTTGGGGGTGGCGGGTGTGCTCGCGGTGGACCGCGACGTGCGGTTCCTCGTGCAGCGCCCGGTGCCGGGCCTGGAACTGCTGGAGGCCGACGTCACCGACCCGGCGTTCGCGCCCGGCTCGTTCCGGCTGGTGCACGCCCGCTTCGTGCTGATGCACCTGCCCGAGCACGAGCGCCTGATCGCGGCCCTGGCCGATCTGGTGGAGCCGGGCGGCGTGCTGGTGCTGAGCGATGCGGTGGACCTCGCCGACGAGCGCACGCCCGGGACGCCGTACAGCGTGGCGATGCGGGCGATGTGGCGGGGGCTGCGGTCGGCGATCGGTACCGACGTGTCCTGGGTGCCGTCCTACCCGCAGTTGCTGCGCGGGGCGGGCCTGGCGTCGGTGGGGGCGGAGGTTCACGTGCCGCCGCTGCTGCCGGGCAGTGCGATCAGCCGCTTCTGGGCGGACACCTGGCAGCGCAGCCGGCCGGCGATGGTGGCCACCGGCCTGGTCGACGACGCGGCGATCGACGAGGCCGTGCGCTACCTGGACGCGGAGGACTGCGCCGCCCTGTCGGCCGGCATGCTCACCGTCTGGGGGCGCAAGCCCGGACGCCCGCCCGTCTGACCCGGCGGTCGATCGAAGCCGGGCCCGGGGTGTGCGGAGCGATTCCCTCGAACGCCCGACCTGCTCGCCCTGTTCACCAGGATCGGCGAACTGCTGTGCCCCGACGCCGGGACGGCCCGCCGTACCCTCCTCGGCGCCGCGTCCCGCGGCGGTCCGGCGGGCCCCGCACACGATGCCGGGGCCCGCCGGGGCCGTAGGGGTCCTGGGCGGTCGTCAGGCGTCGGCCACCGGCCGCTCGGCGGACAGCTCGGCGGCGAACCGGTCCGCGGCGAACCGGTCCGCGGCGTCCGCCAGGCCGTCGCCGTACCGGCGGGAGTCGTCGCGGACGTGGTCGGCCACGATGTGGTGGGCGGTGTCGAGGTCGCCGTCCAGGAGTTCGGACGTGATCACCAGGGCGTTGACGGGAGGCAGGTGGCCGGCGGACATCCGTCGCTGGACCTCGTCCATGCCCTCGTCCGCGAGGACGTCCCGCAGCTCGGCCGCGAGCGGCGCCAACCAGCGTGCGCGCAGCGCGTACTCGCCGGAGTCGCCGAAGGTGGGGGAGAGCGCGGCGAGGAGCTGGGCCGGGTACTCCTCGACGGGTTCGGCGAACTCGGGGTAGTCCTTGGCGAACTCGTCCCAGTCGGCGTACAGTCCGGCGATCTGCTCCGGGAGGACGGGCCAGCGGGCGTAGCCGTCGTCGGAGCGGACGAACACCTCGCGCAGCAGCTCGTACGGCACCTCGGCGGTGCGTGAGAGCAGGATCGCGTCGTAGAGGTCCTTGCCCTGCGGGTGGGAGTCCGAGACCAGCCAGAGGATCTTCCACGCCAGGGAGAGCTCGGGGGTCGCGGTGAGCAGCGGGCCGTCGACGCCGGGGAGTTCGCCGGTCTGCGGTTCGGCGGGCAGGTGTTCGGTGAAGACGAAGTCCAGTTGGACGGTCCCGCCGGGGAGGCCCGGGGCCGACCAGGGGATGACCAGTCGGCGTCCGGGGATCCGGCTGTACGTCCAGATCTCGTCGCGGGCCGCCCGGTCGGCGTGCAGGCGGACCTGGCCGGAGAGGCGTTCGGCGGTGGCGGCGAGATCGTCGAGCATGCGGGGGGTGCGCTCGTCCTCCAGCTGCCAGTCGGCCGGGCGGACCACGAAGTCCAGGTCGCCGGGCTCGCGGGCCTGTTCGCCGTACCAGGCGCGCAGCAGGACGCTGCCGCGCAGGACGAGGTGCTCGGCCCACGGTGTGGCGGCGACGGCGGACAGGGCGGTGTTCAGCGCCTCGCGCCGGGCGGCGGTCCAGCGTTCGGCGAGCTGCGGGTCGGTGAAGGCGGGGTCGCTCGGCCGCAGTGCGCGGCTGTAGCCGGCGAGGGCGGGGTCGAAGACCGGCTCCTGGGTCACCGCGCTGTGGTCGATCGGCCGGATGCTCCGGGGCAGGCGAGTTCGGCCCGGACGTCCTCGGACGAGGGCTGCTTGGGCAGGACCACGTCCTCCCACGGCCCGTACGGCAGGCCGTTCCAGGCGGTGGACGGTTCGGCCGCCCGAGCGGTGCCCCAAGCGGATGCGCGCGGCGGGCTTCACGAAGGCCGTGCACGCGCCCCGGGCGATCCCGTGGCCCGGTACTCCGCCGACCGGTCCGACGGCCTGCGGCTGCCGAACGCCGAACACTCCTGGCCGTCCGCAGTATCAGGCGGGCTCCGCCCGGGTCCGGTCCCCGTAGCGGGCGGCCAGGGCCCGGGCGGTCGCGGCGAGGCGCTCGCGCAACTCCGCCGGTGCCAGGACCTCGACGTCGGTGCCCCGCCGCAGGAACTCGCCCTGCGCGTGGTCGAGCGATTCGACCGGGACCAGGGCCTGCGTCCGAGGCGGCGGGCGCCCTCCGGGGTGAGCCGCACCAGGGCCTCCTCGGGGTGCAGCCGGGCCCGGAAGCCGTCCAGGTAGGCGCGCCAGTACGCGGCCAGGTCGAACCCGTCCGGGAGGGCGAACCCCTCCTCCAGGGTGTCGAGTCCGCCGCCCTGGCCGGCCCGCCGGCTGCGGCTCGCACCGGTGTGACGGGGGCGGCGCGCCGGCGGACACGGCCCTGCCCCGGTCCGGCAGTTCGGGCCGGACCGGGGCAGGGAGGGGGTGGGTCAGGCGGCAGCGGGGGCGTCCGCGGCCTGGACGCCGAAGGCCTTGACGGCCTGGTAGTAGGTCCAGGCGGTGCCGTCGCAGGAGACCTTCTTCGCGCCGGAGTACTGGGCGCAGACCCGCTTGAGGTCGGCGTAGAACGCGTCGTCGAGGCGGTTCTTGTTGGCGGAGAAGGTACCGGCGGCCTTGTAGTTGCGGTAGCCGAAGTCGTGGCGGGCGCAGGCGGTCGAGAACGGGAAGCCGAACGGGTTGTCGGGGGAGGTGGTGCAGTAGTCGGTGGACCAGTCGAAGCCGTACGCGGACCACTGGCCCTGGTTGTTGCGGGCCGACACCCACGCGTTGTAGCTGGAGCTGCCGGTCTGGGTCCAGGAGCTGAGCACCTGGGCCTTGTCCGCGGGCGCCGCGGAGGCGGGGGTGGCGGCGACGAGTACGGCGGTCAGGCCGGCGGCGGCGGTGAGGGCGGGGACGAGACGGCGGTTCACGGGAATCCTCCGGGAATCGGGGACCGCCGACCGGATGAGCGGTCGGCGGGTGGGGGTTCTCTCGGAGGAAAGGAGTACCGGCGGCTTCTATGGCCGGACTATGGTCCGGCTATTTCCCCAGCGCAGGCCGGGGTCGGATGCGGTGTCACTCCGGTGCGGTGTCACTCCGGTTCGGTGGCGGTGGCGGGGCGGGGGCCGGGGTGTTTGGCGGCAGGGCGCGGGTCCGGGGGCCGGTGAACCAGTGGCGGGCGGAGGCGAGCCACCAGATCCCGGCGAAGCCGACGACGGTGAGGACGGCGACGGGCGTGTAGTTGAACGTCGCGGCGGTGACCGGGTGGACGGTCGGCAGCATGAACAGGACGGCGATGACGGCCGTCCAGCCGACCGCCACGGTGCCGACGGCCCGGCTCCAGCGGCCCAGGTGCCACGGCCCGCGCCGGAACCCCGCGCCCTGGCGCAGCCGCAGGAGCACCGGGATGACGTAGGAGATGTACAGCCCGATGACGGAGATCGAGGTGACCGCGGTGTAGGCCGTGGAGTTCCACAGGGCGGGCAGGCCGAGCAGGAGGGCGCCGCCGACCGCCAGCCAGACGGCGTTGGTGGGGGTGCGGGTGCGCGGGTCGATGCGGTGCCACAGGGCGGAGCCGGGCAGCGCGCCGTCCCGGGAGAAGGCGTAGATCATCCGGGAGTTGGCGGTGACGGAGGCCATGCCGCAGAAGAACTGGGCCCCGATGACGATCAGCAGCAGGACCTGGGCCCCGGTGCTGCCCACCGCGTCGATGAAGATCTGGGCGGGGGCGACGCCGGTGGCGCTGTGCAGGGCGCCGTCGTAGTCGCGGATCGCGAAGGTGATGCCCAGCAGCAGGGCCCAGCCGGCGACCAGCGAGACGGCGATGGCGTTGACGATGCCGCGCGGGCCGGTGCGGGCGGCGTCGCGGGTCTCCTCGGTCATGTGGGCGGAGGCGTCGTAGCCGGTGAGGGTGTACTGGGCGAGCAGCAGGCCGAGCATGGCGACGTACAGCGAGCTCTGGAAGCCGGTGTTGTTGACGAACCCGGTGAACACGAAGGAGGCCGGCGCGTGCCGGTCGGGCAGGACGGCGAGGGCGCCGACGATCACGGTGACGCCGACCAGGTGCCACCAGACGGACAGGTTGTTGAGGGCCGCGACGAGGCGGACGCCGCGGGTGTTCAGCAGTCCGTGCAGCAGCAGGATGACCGCGAAGATCGTGACGGTGTGGGCCGGGGTGGCGGCGAAGCCGAAGCGCAGGTGGAGGAAGGCGTTGGTGAAGAACGCGGCGCCGTAGTCGACCCCGGCGGTCACCGCGACCTGGCCGAGGAAGTTGAACCAGCCGGTGAACCAGCTCCACGCCGGGCCGCGGCTGCGGGCCAGCGCGGCGGACCAGTAGTAGAGGCCGCCCGCCGTGGGGTAGCTCGAACAGATCTCGGCCATCGCGAGTCCGACGCAGAGCGTCAGCAGGCCGACCACCGGCCAGCCCCAGACGATCATCGCGGGCCCGCCGGTGTTCATGCCCGTGCCGTAGAGGGTGAGGCAGCCGGAGAGCACCGAGACGATCGAGAAGGAGACGGCGAAGTTCGAGAAGCCCGACATCGAGCGGGCGAGCTCCTGGGTGTAGCCGAGTTCGCGCAGGCGCTGTTCGTCGGCGGAGCCCGGCGGGGTGTCCGGTGAGCCCGGTGCGGCGGCCGGTGCGTCCGGCGCAGTGCCCGTCGGAGGCGCCGGCGGGGCCTGGCGGCCGGGTGAACGAGGGTCGGTCATGGCACCCCTGGAGGTCGAGGTGTGCCGGGCGGCGCGCGGTTGCGGGGATCCGGCGTGCCCGCCCGACGCGGCGGAGGGACGGCGGTGGCGGCGAAACGCGGGGGGAGCGGGGCCATGGGGGTGGCGGGCAGCATCGTTCACCCGTCCCGGGCCCGAGTCAAGAAGGCCGCGGTGTGGCGCCACCGGCGGTCCGGCCGCCCTGCCCGGTACGCGTACCGGGCAGGGCGGTTGCGGGGACCGGCGGGGGTGCGGGCTGCCGGACGGGCGTTCAGGCCGTCGCCGGCGCGGGGCGGTACGGGCTGTGCATGGTGAGGTAGCGGACGTCGAGGTCGGTCTCCAGGTAGTCCATGCGCCGCTCCCAGAAGGCCTGCATGTGGGGGAGCACGAGGTGGGCGTCGAGGTCGGCCCGGCTGCGCCACGCCTCGTAGAAGACGAAGACGCCCGGGGCGTCCCGGTCCTCGTGGAAGTGGTACTCCAGGCAACCGTCCTCCTGGCGGGTCGGCTCGACGAACGAGAGCAGGAGCTGCTTCAGCTCCTCCGCGCGTTCGGGCTTGGGGCGGGCGGTGCCGACGAGGGCGAACGGCTGGGGCATGCGGAATCCTCCCTGGATAGGTACGAGATTTCTCGTACCTTCTGGATGTCGGACGCTACCGAACCGATAGGTACGATGCAATCCGTACCTTGGGAGGTGGAACGGATGCCCGACGACGAAGGCCACCCGGACGTCCGGGAGATCGAGCTCGGTGCGGTGCTGTCCGCCCTGGCGGACCCGCTGCGCCGGCGGGTGGTCCGCGAACTGGCGGCCGGACCCGAGGGCGACGCGCGCACCTGCAGCTCCTTCGCGCTGCCGGTCTCCAAGGCGACCGTCACCTACCACTTCCGCACCCTGCGCGAAGCGGGGCTGATCCGGCAGGTGAACCGCGGCAACAGCCGGATGGCCGGCCTGCGCCGGGCCGACATCGAGCAGCGGTTCCCCGGACTGCTGGCCATCGTGGCGGCCGAGACCGAGCAGTAGCGGGCCGGCCCACGGGCCCCGCGGGCGCCGCCCGCGAACGACCCCGACGGCCCACCTCGACGGTCCACCTCGGGGGTTCCGCCCGGTACCGTGCCGGTCGCGACCTGGCGTACCGTCACCACCGAAGCCGCCGGGCGGAATAGCTCCGGCCCGCTGTCGCGTTGCCTCGGATGCACGCTGCGACGTGCTCGCTCCGTCGTGCCCGTGCCCACCCGCTCGACCCACGAACCGAGGACAGCCTTGACCGACGCCACCACCGCCGTACCGCCGCTCCCCCCGCTCGCCGCCCAGGCGGAACGCCTCATCGACCTCGGGGTGCACGAACGCGCGGGGCTGACCGCCGACGACCTGCGTGCCTTCGCCAAGGACGCGGGCGACGGCGGAGACGGCACCGCGCTGCTCGCCGTCCACCCGGACCGCGTCCCGGCCTCCGCCCTCGCACCGCTGCTCCGCCGTGCGGACAAGCCCGGTTTCGTCGTCGTCGACATGCCCGACGTCGACGACTTCGCCCCCTCCGGCGTCGAGCTGTCCGGCGATCCGCTCTACGTCGTCACCGGGGTGGACCGCGGCGACGACATGGCCAACTGGAGCCCCGAGGAGGCGCTTCCGGCGCTCACCGAGCGCGGCCGCACCCCGCTGCTGCTCACCGAGGGCATCCATTGGCTGCTCCAGCAGCCGGCGGTACTCGAACGCAACCGCTGCTTCATGACCATCGGCTCCCGGCTGCGCAAGGCGAACGGCACCCTCGACGCCCGCACCCCGGCGATCTGGATCAGCAACGGCACGGGCCGCGACGGCCGCGAGCGACGCGACGCCCCGAAGGTCGGCTGGTGCTGGTGGGGCAACCGCCACACCTGGCTCGGCTTCGGATCCACCACGGGACGCAGCGGGACGTAGACGGCACGAGGCACCCGGCCGCCGCCGGCCCGAATCCGACCGGGCCGGTGGCGGCGGGAGCAGGACGCCGGTGCGTGGCGTGCGACGACGACGGCCGGCCGCCGGCCTCGACGACGTCGATCTCGTACGGCACGCGGTTGTTCGCCTCGTGCTCGCCGTCGGTGCGGACCGGGGGAGTCGCGCGACGCCTCCGCTCCGCGCCTCCGGTCCGCACCGGCGGACCGCTGCCCGGGCAGGCTCAGGGGAGGGCCTCGATGTGCTCCAGGTGGGTCTCCCCCCATGCGCCGAGCGGTGCGAGGGCGGTGTTGAGGGAGTGGCCGAATTCGGTCAGCGAGTACTCCACCTTCGGCGGGACCTGGTGGTGGACCTCGCGGTGGACCAGGCCGCTGGTTTCCATCTCGCGCAGTTGCAGGATCAGGATCCGTTCGCTGATGCCGGATACCGATCGCCTCAACTCGCCGAAGCGCAAGGGGCCTTCGCCGAGTGAGAAGAGGATCAGCCCTTTCCATTTGCCGCCCATGACGGCGATGGCGGCGTCGAGTCCGCAGGTGTACCTGCGTTGCGTCATCGGTGCTCCCACGAACAAGGATGTCAGTACCCGACAGAATTGTCGGTACTTGAGCGAATGTGTGCGTCGATTCAGTATGGAACGGCCGGCCCGCCGAGAACACCGCGGAGCAGGGCCCGAGTTGCGCATGCGGTCATCCGTGGGAGCCGCTGCGGCCCGACCGAACCCCGAACTGGAGCGAAGCCATGAGTGCCGACGAGAACACCACCCGCACGCCCGTCACCGTCATCGGCCTGGGGGCGATGGGACGGGCGCTGGCCGAGGCGTTCGTCGACGCCGGGCACCCGACGACCGTGTGGAACCGGACGCCGGCGAAGGCCGCGCCACTGGTGGCGAAGGGAGCGCTCCACGCGGACGGCGTGCAGGCCGCGGTCGCGGCGAGCCCGCTGGTCGTCACCTGCCTGACGACCTTCGAGGACACCCGGCAGGCTCTGGAGATCGCCGCGGCCGCGCTGCCCGGCCGTGCGCTCGTCACCCTCAACAGCGGCTCCCCGCTCGGCGCCCGGGAGACGGCCGCCTGGGCGGCCGGCCACGGCGCCCGGTTCCTGGCGGGTGCGGTGAAGAACGTGCCTTCGGCCGTCGGAGCCCCCGACACACTGCTGTACTACAGCGGCGACCGCACCGTCTTCGAGGAGCACGCGACCACGCTGACGGTGCTCGGCGGCGACACCGTCCACCTCGGGGAGGAGGCCGACCTCGCCGCTCTGTACGAGATGGCCGTGGGGGCGATGCTGCTGCCCGCGCTCGTCGGATTCTTCCAGGGCGCCGCGGCCCTCCGCTCGCGCGGACTGCCGGCGAACGGCATGGTGCGGTTCACCGGCAAGTGGCTCGACATGATCAAGTCCCTGCTGCCGGTGTACGCCGACGAGATCGACAGCGGCGACTACGGCGACGCCGCCTCCTCCGTGAACCTCTTCCTCGCCGGGGCGGCGTACGACGAGGAGTTGGGCAAGGAGACGAACGTCGAGACGGCATGGCTCGCCCCGCTGCACGACCTGGTCCGCCGGGCGGCCGAGGCGGGGCACGGCGAGCACAGCATCGCCGCCCTGACCGAGGTCCTCGCACGCGCCTGACCGCCCGGCGGGCGAGCCGGTCGTGGCTGGTCGGGCGGTCGTGGCTGGTCGGGCCGTCCGCGGTGCGGCGGACGGCCCGACCCGGCGCTCGCTCAGTCCTCGTCGTCGACGAACGCGTGGTCGTGCCGGCGGTACGGGGCCGGGACGGCGGCGAGGCGGTGCGGCGGCCAGATGTCCGCCGCGGTGCTCAGGTCCAGGCCGCCGTCCTGGCGGACGAGCCAGACCTGCTCGGAGTCGAGGTGGAGTACGGCGTCGCCGGGCACCCGCGCCAGCACCGCGAGGGACAGGCGCACCATGTCGTCCTGCTGGGCGCCGGCGTCGTGCTCCTTGCCGAGGCGGAAGGCGACCGAGACGGTCGGGGTGAAGGTGCGGCCGCCGATCGACGGGTCGCCCCACGGGATGGGCTTGCGGGTCACCACGCGGACCCAGGTGCCGTGCGCGGTGAGCGCGCCGTCGCCGAGCAACTGGTCGGCGCCGGTGGCGGGATCGAGCGCGCGCAGCGCGTGGGCGGCCTCGGCGAACGTGCGCGCGACGTCGTCGACGGGCTGCGCCGTGACGAGTTCGAGGCTGTAGGAGATGGCCATGTTCGTCTTTCTCTGTCGGTCGGTGACTGGCTGTCGGTGTCCGGCTGCCGGGCTCAGGGGTACAGGGGGACCACGTTGCCGGCCTTGTCGATCACGGTGACCTCCTTGAGGCCGTCGATCGGCCAGTCGTTCAGCTGCTTGCGCATGGCGGCGAGGTCGACCTCGCTGTCGGACAGGTTCAGGACGATGCGGTCCGCCTGGCCGTCGTCGACCTTCTTCTGGATGCCGGTGGCGATGGAGCGCGGGTTCTTGGCGGTGGGTGCGTAGCAGTCCGCGACCTCGCCCTCGACCCGGTAGTCGGGGTTCTTGGTCGTGCCGGGGACGTCCGGGTTCTGCTCGACCTTGTAACCCTTCTTCGCCAGGATCTGCGCCGACTCGTTCTCCCGTTCGAAGGCGCGCCGGGTCGTGGAGTCGGCGTTCTTGGGGATGTTGGTGGTGTGGCCCTCGGGGACGGCGTTGGAGTCGACGGGCCGCGAGGGCTGCGTGCGCACGTTCGGCGTGCTGCCGCCGCCACCGCCGCCGCCGTTGGTCTCCATGTGGACCCGGCTGGGTCCGGCCGCCTCCTGGGCGATCTGGCTCGCGCCGACGCCCGCGATCCCGAGGCCGGTGGCGATCACACCGGCCGACACCACGCCGACGGGCACGCCCACCGCGGCGCCGACGCCGGTGAGGTCCAGGGCGAAGCCGAGGACCTCGCCGCCCGCGCCGAGGGCCGCCAGGCCGAGCCCCCCGGCCACCTCCAGGGATGCGCCGGGGTTCTGCAGCATCGCGTTGCCCACCGAGGCCAGGCCCTCGACGGCGCCCTGCCCCACTTCGAGCAGGGCGTCCCCGGCGTCGGAGAAGAAGTCGCCGACGTCGTCCAGCCAGTCCGGCTCCTCGGGCGCCTTGTCCCGCACCTTGGCGATCTTGTCGGCGGCGGTGTTGCCCGCGTTCTTCAGATGGCTGCGCGCGCTGTCGAGCGTCTGCCGCGGGCTCCTTCGCCCGGGTCGGTGAACGGCAGCTCGTGGCCGGCGTTCTTCTCCGCGTCCTGGTGGTCGGCCTTGGCGTTGTGCGTGGCGGTCTGGGCCGCGTCCCACTGCCGGATCGCGTCGGCCGCCTACCCCTGCGCCGAGGTGAGGGCGTTGGCGTAGGCGCTCAGGGCGGTGGCGGCGTCGTGGAAGCAGTCGCCGGCGTCCAGCCACTTGGTGGGCTCGCCCTCGAAGGCCTTGCGGAACGCCTCGTCCGCGTCGCCGGACCAGCCTTCGGCGGTGTCGATGCGCTCGAGGCCCTGGCCGGTGTTGTGCAGCGTGTCGCCGTAGCTCTTGAGCCAGGCCGCGGCCGAGGCGACCACCTCGGCGTCGCCCGGTACGAGTTCCTTCGGGTCCGAGGTCTGTCCCAGATCCTTCGCCATCACTTCACCCCCGGGTCTTCGCCGGTGCTGCGGCTCAGCTCGCCGCTGAGGTGGCCGGCCAGGCGTCCGTCCACCTGCCGGTAGGCCTTCACGCTGGCGTTCAGCCGGGCGGAGACCGCCTGGCCGTCCTTCGCCAGGTTCTCGACGCCGATGTCCCAGCGGGTGCAGAACTTCTCCAGCACGTCGGCCAGCCGGCCGTGCCCGATGTCCCCCTTCGCCGGATCGAGGTCGCTGACCTTCTTGAACTGCATCTCGGCCAACGTGTCGGTGATGCCCGAGGCTGCTGCCTCCAGCGCACCGAGGTCGACCTTGAACCCCTCTGCCATTCCGTATCCCCCGTTCGGTTCACTCGGGGCGGTCCATCGAAGCCCCAAGATCATCCGACACTGACCCAGTCGTCCGTGCACTGATCCACCCACCCGGACCCGGGACCTGCTGCGCCTGCAGGTGCCAGGCGCCGTGCCGCTCCACCCGCCGCCGCGTGTCGGGTGGTCAGGCGAACAGTCCGTGGTCGCGGGCGATGCGCTCGATCTCGGCGGGGGTGCCGGCCATGATGGTGCGCAGGTGCGCGGTGACGAGCTCGACGGGCCAGTTCCACCACGCGGCGCGCAGCAGGCGGTCGATGTCGGCGTCCTCGTAGCGGCGGCGGATGGGCCGGGCCGGGTTGCCGCCGACGATCGTGTAGGGCGGGACGTCGGCGGTGACGACGGAGCCCGCGGCGATGATGGCGCCGTCCCCGATGGTGACGCCGGGCATGACGACGCTCTGGTAGCCGAACCACACGTCGTTGCCGATGACGGTGTCGCCGCGGCTGGGGATGGCGGTGGCGATGTCCAGGGTCCGTTCGGTCCAGGTGCCACCGAACATGGTGAAGGGGAAGGTCGAGACGCCCATGGTCGGGTGGTCGGCCCCGGCCATGAGGAAGCGGGTGCCCGAGGCGATCGCGCAGTAGCGGCCGATGACCAGGCGCTCGGGCCCGTAGCCGTACAGCACGTTGCGCTGCTCGAAGGCCGTGGCGTCGTCCGGGTCGTCGTAGTAGGTGTATTCGCCGACCTCGATCCGCGGGTCGGTGACCAGCGCCCGGAGCAGCACGACGCGGTCGTGGCCGGGCAGCGGGTGGAGCGCGGTGGCGGCCGGGATGACGTCGGCGGGGGTGGTGGCGGTCATGCGGTGGTCCTTGTCCTCGCGGTGGGAGCGGCGGAGCGGGGCCGGCGGCCGGTCGGGCTGCTAATGCGAACCCGCTCGCGTTAAGATGGATCATGCCAGGATCGTCCGCTGCCCCGCAACCCCTAACGCGACTGGAGTCGACTTTGTCCGACACTCCCGCCACCTCTGCGACCTCTGCCACCTCTGCGGCCTCCGGTGCCGCGACCGCACCCGGTACCGCCCCGGTCCGGCCCGGGGGCCGCAGCGCCCGGGTGCGGGCCGACGTCGTGCGGGCCACGCTCGCCGAGGTGGCCGAGAAGGGCTACGACCAGCTGACGGTGGACGCGGTCGCGGCCCGCTCCGGCGTGCACAAGGCGACCCTCTACCGCCGCTGGGGCGGAGTGGACGGGCTGGTGGCGGACGCCCTGGCCTCCTCCGCCGACCAGCCGTGGACCGCGCCCGACACGGGCGACCTGGGCGAGGACCTCCGGGTGATCACCCGCGAGGTCCACGGCGTCTTCACCGACCCCGAACTCGGCGCCGCGCCGACGGCCGTCATCTCGGCCGCCCTGCGTTCGGACCTCGGCGCGGCGGCCCTGCGGACCTTCTTCGAGGCCCGCCACCGGCAGGCGGCCGTGGTCGTCGACCGCGCCGTGGAGCGCGGCGACCTGCCGGCCGGTACCGACGCCGGCGAGGTCGTCCGGGCCGCCACCGCGCCCCTGTACTACCGCCTCTTCATCACCCGCGAGCCCCTGCTGGCTGCTCACGCCGACCGCGCCGCGGACGCCGCCGCCCTGGCCGCCCGCGCCGGTCTGTTCACCGCGGCCTGACCGCCCGGCGCCTGCGCGGGGC
>NZ_JBSGXP010000141.1:0-22123 GCF_053610105.1 Kitasatospora sp. NPDC054939
GAACTCGTGGCCCCCGAGAAGAAGGCCGGCGCCATCGCCACCATGTTCACCGGACTGACCGTCGCCAACGTCGTCGGCGTCCCGGCCGGCACCTTCGTCGGCCAGGTCGTCGGCTGGCGCGCCACCTTCGGGATCGTCGCCGCGCTCGGCGTCGTCGGCCTGCTGGGCATCGCCCGGCTGGTCCCGGCCACGCCCCGGCCCGAGGGCGCCCACCTGCGCCGCGAGCTGACCGCCTTCCGCAACCCGCAGGTGCTGCTCGCGATGGCGATGACCGTGCTCGGCTTCGGCGGCGTCTTCGCCGCGATCACCTACATCGCCCCGATGATGACCCACGTCGCCGGGTACTCCGACGGCGCCGTCACCTGGCTGCTGGTGCTGTTCGGCATCGGCATGTTCCTCGGCAACCTGCTCGGCGGCCGCTTCGCCGACCGTCGGCTGATGCCGATGCTGTTCGCGAGCCTCGGCGGCCTGGCGGTCGTCCTGGCGCTGTTCACCGTGACCGCGCACAGCAAGGTGCTGGCCGCCGTGACCATCCTGCTCGTCGGGGCGCTCGGCTTCGCCACCGTCCCGCCGCTGCAGAAGCGGGTGCTCGACCAGGCGCACGGCGCCCCCACCCTCGCCTCGGCCGTCAACATCGGCGCGTTCAACCTCGGCAACGCCCTGGCGGCCTGGCTCGGCGGCCTGGTCATCGCAGCCGGCCTCGGCTGGACCGCCCCGAACTGGGTCGGCGCCCTCCTGGCCGCCGCCGCCCTCGTCCTCGCACTCTGGTCGGCCGCCCTGGAGCGGCGCGCTCCCGCCGCCGGGCCGACGGCCGCCGCCCCGGCGCCCGCCCACGTCTGAACGCCCGCGCCACCGTCGAGGCCGCCCGCCTGGGAATCCGGCATCCGCTTCCTCGACACCGCACCCCTGTACGGAGCGGGGCTGGCCGAGACCCGACTCGGCGAGGTCCTTGCCGACAGGCCCCGCGACTCCTACGTCCTGTCCACCAAGCTCGGCCGGGTCGTCCTCGACGAGCACGAACGCGCCGCCCACCAACTCGGCGAGAAGGGCGGGCTGTTCGCGCACGGCAACCCCGACCGGATCCTCTACGCGTGGACCGCGGACGCCACCGAGCGCTCCGCGCGGGCACGCCGAGGGCCCCGTCCGGGACGCGGGAGTACCGCGCCCCGGACGGGGCCGCCGTCGATCGGGTGCCGATCGGTGCCGAGCCGCTCCGGCTCCGGGCTCAGTACCGCGAGGTGACCGTCACCCCGCTGAAGGCCTGCTCGGCGTGGAGGCTGAAGTACACGTAGCCGCTCGGCGGGTTGGTGATCGTCAGGCTCTCACCGTTGCCGGCCTTCGCCGACCGGGTGACGTAGCTGTTGGTGTAGGCCCAACTGCCGTAGTCGTAGTACAGGTTGGCATTGCCCGTGCCACCGCTGCTGCTGACCGTGATGCTCGGCGTACCGGCCGGCACGTTCAGGTAGAAGTGCACGTAGTTGCCGGTGGCGGCGGCGAGGTTGCTGCGCTGGCAGTTCCGGGCCAGCACCCGGGTGTCGGAGCCGGCGCACTCGGGCGAGGCGGTGATCACCACGCTGCGGCTGGTGGTCGCCGTGGCGCCCTTGTCGTCGGTGACGGTCAGGCTCACCGTGTAGGTGCCGGGGGCCGCGTAGTACTTGCCGGGGTTGGCGGCGGTGGAGGTGGTCCCGTCGCCGAAGTTCCAGGCCCGGGAGGCGATGCTGCCGTCGGCGTCGGTGGACAGGTCGGCCAGGGCCACGTACGTCCCGTTGACCGCCGCCGTGAAGGCCGCGGTGGGGGCCTGGTTGGCCGGCGGCTGCGTGGTGCCGCACGCACCGGCGGCGCAGGCGGTCAGCCAGGCGTCGAAGTCGGCGTCGTAGCGGGTGCCGATGGTGCTCTTCAGCAGCGTGCGGGCCCCGTTCCAGTCGCCCGTACGGTACTTGGCGAGCACCGCGTCCACGTCCGCACGGTGCTTCTCCAGCATGTAGCGCACGGCCAGGTAGCCCCAGCGGTAGGTGCGCTCGCTGTTGGTGTTCTCGTACGTGGTGTCGAACAGCGTGCTCAGCTTGTAGGTGTGCTGCCCGGCCGCCGTGATCGCCGCGTCGTAGGAGAGCTTGCGGTAGGAGTACGACACGTACTCGGCGAAGCCCTCGATCCACCAGATGGTCGGGGTGGTGACGTTGGCGTCGAAGTCGCCGTGCATGTCGAAGCGGCCGTCGAGGTAGTGCGTGTACTCGTGGTTGAGGTTCCACACCTCGAACGCCGGCTTCGCCCAGGCCGCCTCGTAGGCGAGGAAGCGCGGCTGGTTCCCGGCGGCGGACGGGTTGCCCTCCAGGTACATGCCGCCGTTGTCGGTGTTGATCCCGTAGATCGCGGCGGCGAACACCTGGTAGTCGAAGGGGCTGTCGAAGACGACGACCTCGATGCTGCCGTTCAGGTCGCCGGCCACCGGTCCGCGGTCCTTCGCCACTGCGTGGAAGTAGGCGTCCTGCGCGTTCAGGCTGCGGCAGGCCGCGTCCGCGTTGTCGGCGGTCACCTGCTGGCCGATGATCCGGATGCTCGACGAGCACGAGGAGGAGGTCGTCAGGATGCCACTGCGCAGCCGGGAGACGGCGTCCGTCGTGCCATAGTAGCCGGCGTTGCCCTCGTCGTACTCACCGGTCATCTCGGCGACGGCGGCCCACTGGTAGGCGGTGCGGCCGCTCGGCGAACTCTGCTGGGCGAGGCCCTTCAGCAGCGGGCGGACCTTCGGCCGCAGCGAGCTGTACTGCACGAACCGGCCCAGCTCACGGGTGGCGTTGTAGGTCAGGTAGCCGAAGTCGGTGCCGAGCAGGGAGCCGTTGGAGGCGGCGAAGCCGTACAGGGTGTCGAGCACGCTCGGGTCCGCCTCGACGGCCGGCAGGAAGCCGTTCTGGTGGCCGCGGAACAGTACGGTGAACACGCTGTTGACCGCACCCGCCATGCCCGGGACGCCGTTGTGGGTCGCGGCGTTGTAGTCCGTCAGGATGCGCTTGACCACCGGCAGGTAGCGGCCGTTCTCCAGCGCGCTGTCGATCAGGACGACCGCCTCGCCCAGGATTCCGGCGTTGACGGCGGTCACGTCCCGGGAGCGCGGGCTGTTGAAGAACGCGTCCAGGGCGCCCCGGGTCGCGTTCTTGAGCGTGCTGCCGTAGCTGCCGACCGCGGCGGAGTTGTACCACTGCACGAAGTAGCCGGCGCGCAGGTAGAGCACCAACTGCGCGATCGAGCCCCGGTTGTCGCCCGGGTAGGCGGAGGCGGTGGAACGCAGCGCGTCGGCGACGCTCACCATCTGGGCCTCGCGGAACGCCCAATAGGCGTCGTTGCCGGTCAGGTTGAACAGCCTGTTGATGCAGTCGGCGTCGGACGCCTTGATCTGCTGGACCAGGGCGCTGCCGGTGCGGGAGGTGAAGTCGGCTGCGCTGCAGGCGGTGGCGGCAGTGGCGGATGCGGCCGCAGTGGACGAAGGCGCCGAGGAACCCTGCGACTTGGCGGCTTGGGTGGGCCGGCCGGCAGCGGCACTGCCGTCGGCGGTGGTGCGCAGGCCGAGGGACTTGGCCGAGGCGACCGCGTCGAGCGGCGCGGTGAACGGCGCGCGCTCCTTGGCCGGTACCGGTGTGCCGTGGTCGGCCTCCCCGGTGTACGGCGAGGTGCCGGCGGCGGGCAGGGGCGCGAGGGTGCGCCCGCTGTCGCCGGCGGCCGGCGCGGCGGGAGCGGGAGCCGCCTGGCCGCTGGGGGCGAACAGGCCGAGCGCCAGGCAGAACGCCAGCGCTAGGGTCAACAGCCTTGCTGATGACCGTATTTCGGGTATGCGGAAGGTACTCACGTGGGGGGCCTCCGAGCCATGGTCGGCCGCGTTGGGGGTACGGCCGGGCAAGGGTGAGGACCGCCGACGGGCACACCGTCAGGAACGGCGCACCGCAGGGGCGGTGGGGAATGTGGCATGTACCATTGCACACATCACATCGCGGATGGAAGCCGCCTCACAGACTCGACACACCCGCCACAGACGCCACACAGCAGCCCGGTCGGCGGGGGGTCGGCAGTGGTCCCGCGCAAAGGTCGAGCACGTCCCGCCGCACCCACCACCTCGCACCCGCAGGGAAGTTCGGCCCTGCTGACGCGCCGTACGCCCGTGCGACGGTGACGCCTCAGGCCACGTACCGGTGCAGCACGTCCAAGTAGTGGCGGTCCCGATGGGGCACGTCATTGTCCCTGCCCGGAAGGCCGAAGACCGCGCAGACCCCGGCGGGCCGGGTGAGGATGCTCGACTGCTCGTCGAACGTAAGGATGTCGTTGACCACGTGCTCACAGCCCACGGCGTCCAGGGCCGCGAGCAGGTCCTCACGGAGCACCGTGCCCTCGAACGACTCCGACCCGGGCAGCACCAGCGGAGGCAGTGACACGCTCGCTCCCGGCCACAGGTCGATCCCGATCCCGCTGACCGCCCGCCGAGTGACGTACAGTCTGAGCCCGCCCCAGGAATACGGGTAGCCGTCGATGTCCGGCCCCTTCATCCGGATGGCCGGATGCGGACGCCCCGACCCGAGAAGCTCCTCCGCCTCGCCCAGGGCATGCCGCAGTGCAGCGGCCCGATCCGGCCGGTCCGGGCGAAGTCCACGAGGACGTCCATCAAGGTCACGGCCCCGACTCTGGCACACCACCGCACGCGCCCGCCTCCCGATATCGCCCGCACGGCCTGAGGCACCCCATGCCCTCAGTCCCGGAGGCACTCTCCCTGCGGATCGAAGCAGACGAGCCCGTGCGCGCGGGCGAGCGCCGCGGCGTACGCGGAGACCTCCGCCGCCCTGCCGTACGACATCATGGGGAACGGACCACGCTACGCGCTCGGGGTCCTGCCGTAGTAGGGGCTGACGGTCCTCGCCAGCTTCCGTTGGATCGAGCGCAGCATCCCGATCGTCGCCTCGTCCGTGAAGCCCGTGGTGGTGAACCATTCGACGCCCGAACCGGCCAGGTCACTGACGAAGACGATCTCTGCTGCCAGGAGCGCCCGTGCCCAGTCACCTGCCGGGAGCGGGCTGTCCTCGTCGAGCGCGTCCCGCAGTCTCCGGCACTGGTGCAGCAGGTCGCGGGCGTCGGCGAACCCCATGCCCACCGCCAGCTGATCGCTGCAACGGGCCGGCCCGCCCCATTCGCCGAGCGCACGCCCGAGCAGGTGAACCTCCCGCTCGTCCAGCACCTCGCTCGCCCTCACCGCCTGCCCCGCCTGCCCCGCCATCCGCCCGTCCCTTCCGCATTCCGCGAACGTCGCCAGCACCCTACCCGCACGCGTCCTGCGGACCGTGAAGTCGACACCTCGCCGCACTCCGTCCGGAAGAGTCCCCGTGCGGCTGCCGGCCCGGCCCGCAGCCGGGATCGTCCGCAGTGTGGGGCGCGGCACCGGTGTCGCAACCGCCCGCTAGCGTTCGCTGCATGCGCTCACTGATCACCGCCATCCGCGAGGACGACGCGGTCTCCCGATTCCTCGCGTGGCCGGGCGACTTCGAACTGGACCGGGCCGACCACGTCGAGGAGGTCCACCTGTCCTCGGGCGCGGCCCTGGAGGGCTTCGCGGGCGACGGCGCCGGTGGCACGTTCTTCTTCTGCGGGGAGGGCGGCGAGGAGCGCCCGGTCCTCTACGCGGACTCCGAGGGCCGCGCGGCCCTGGTCGCGATCGGGCTCCCGGAACTCCTGCGGCTCCTGCTGGTCTCGCCGTGGTGGCGCGACTGCCTGGGGAGCAGCCGGTGGGACCCCGCCGACCTGGCCGCCGAGTACCTGGCGGACATGCCCGACCTGCCGGAGCAGCGGGAGCGCACGGCGGCCGCGCTCGGCCTCGACCTTCCCCCCGAGGCCGAGGTGCTGGCCCGCCTGCGCGAGGTCGCCACCGGACCGGGCAAGGACGTCGTCCTGGTCTTCACCCCGGAGGACAGCCCCTACGATTCCCTCGTCGCGCGCTGATCGCCGCGGGCCGAGGCCTCGAACGCCGCGTAGGTGACGCTGAACCCCGCGGCGGACTCCCCGTACTTGGTCAACTGGTGGCGGAGCGCAGCCGCAGCATCCGGCACCCGGGCCTCGAACGTGCTCCAGTGGACGAAGCACAGCTCACGGGGCATCACGACCAGGCCGGTGACCGCATCCCAGAACGCGTTCCAGTTCATGCCGTAGAACCACGGAAATCCCAGGTCCCGCTTCAGGACCTCGTGCAGCTCGCGCTCGCTCAGGACGGAACCGAGATCGATCTCCACCCGGCGGTCCGGGTCGGGCTCCGGGTCCTCCGGGGCGCCCCAGAAGGTCGGGAGCCACCAGCACAGGACCGAGCGGTCGTCGGGCCACGGCCGAGGGGTCTCGCTCCTCCACTCCTCGAACGCGAAGACGTCGGCCGGGTCGATCGGACGCCACTCGGGGTCGACGGGCTCGTCCTCCAGCGGCGGCCGGACGAACCGGCGCCCGCGCTGGTCGCAGGCGCCGTACGCCCGGTAGTTCTGCTGCGCCTCGACGAGCGAGAGCCGGTCGGCGCCGCGCGGCATGAACGGCCACCGGAACGGCACCGGGTCGTCCTCCCAGGCGCAGATCGGGCAGATGCTGTACGACCCGGGCCACCCGTCCGCCGCATCGAGGACGAGGTGACCACAACAGGGACAGGGGCGTCGGGTATCCACCGGGACAGTCTCGCCTGCCGCCCCCTCCTCCCGCGAACGGGTTTCGGTGCAGGTGGACGGCCGGAACCCCGATGCTCGCGTCAGCGGACGGGGACGGTCGGCTCGTCGTCGCACAGGCCGGTCCGGCAGCACGCGGGCAGCCGATCGGCGGCCGCCTCCCGTACCCGTTGCAGCCGGCCCCGGTCGGTGTCGGCCTGACGGTCGGGCGGTCCGTCGCGTGCGGGGTGCGCATGGGCGTGCGAGCACGTGCGGAAGGGCGAAGACTCCGCGCGGAGTCTTCGCCCTGGGTGGAGGTCAGGCGGTTTCGGTGGGGAGGCCGGCTTCGACCCAGTCCTGGATGCCCTCGCGGTACTTGCGGACGTTGGTGTAGCCGAGGCCGGTGAGTCGGTCGGCGACCTGTCCGCTGTTGGGGCATGCCGGGTTGGAGCAGTAGGTGACGATCGCGGCGTCGCGGTCGGGGAGCACGGTGGACGCCTGGACGTCGACGTCGGCCAGGACCAGCGCCAGGGCGCCGGGCAGGTGCTGCTGGGCGTAGTACGCGCCGCCGAGCGTGTCGACGACGGTCACGGCGCCGGTCTCGATCGCTGCTGCCAGTTCGTCGCGGGTGATGAGTGCGGTCATGCCACTGCCTCCAAGGGAATCGGACTACAGTCCTCTTATGGCTCACGACAGTAACGGACTGCGGTCCGGTTCGGCAATGCCCCTGGAACTGCTGCGGACGCCGCCGCCCAAGGAGCGCGCGGACGCGGCCCGCAACCGGGCCGCGGTGCTGGAGGCGGCCGCCAGGCTGTTCGCCGAGCAGGGCGTCGAGGCGGTGTCCATGGATCAGGTGGCCGCAGCCGCCGGCGTCGGCAAGGGCACCCTGTTCCGCCGGTTCGGTGACAAGTCGGGGCTGGCTGCCGCCCTCCTGGACGCCCGCGAGCGCGTGCTGCAGGAAGCGGTCCTGTCCGGGCCGCCCCCACTCGGCCCCGGGGCTCCGGCCGACGAGCGCCTGCCCGCATTCCTGAATGCCTACCTGGACTACCTGCTGGAGCATCTGGCGCTGGTCCGGATGTCCGAGACCGCCACGCCCGGAGCCCGGTACAGGATCGGGGCCTACCGGTTCTGGCATCGCCATGTGGCGATCCTGCTCACCACCGCACCGGACCCCGACCACGCCGCCCACGCCCTGCTCGCCGCCCTGGCAGCCGATCACGTCGCCGCACTCCTGCCGGAGCTCGGCGAACAGCGGATGCGCACCGGCCTGCTCCACCTCGCCCGGTCGGCGATGTGACGATCCTGAACCGGGCCGCGGGCGGCACTTCTGGTGGTCCGACCGCCGGGAACGTGAATCTCTGTGGCCTCGGCCGGGCCGGTCTCCGCTTGTCCGACTACGCGACAAAGAGCTTGCCGGCCGACCCGTGCGCGGTCCGGTCGGCGCAGCCGGGTTCGGCGGCGGTGTGGCCGAACCCGGGGCGCGCCCTCAGGCCCGGGGGCGGATGGCCAGGCCCGGGCGGCGGCGGTGGGCCGTCAGGTAGACGGCGCCGTCCGGCCCGGCGGAGACGCCGCGGGCCGCGCCGCGCGGGAGCAGGCGGAGCACTCCGGCCCGCAGGTCGTGGGCGGTGCCGGCGCAGCGCAGGGTGGCGTCGCCGGCGAGGCCGAGGACCAGGACGTCGAGGTCGGGTTCGACGTGGTCGGGGACGGTGGCGTGCGGGCGCAGCCGGACCACGTTGGCGTCGAGTTGGCGGTCGTCACCGGTCAGCCGCCACAGCGCGCCCGCTGCGTCGTCGGCGACCTCGCGCAGCAGGTCGTCCAGGATCACGCCCTCGCCCACGGCGTCCGAGTCGGTCATGCCGGACATCATCGCACCCGTCCCGGTCTCCCCCGGGCAGGGCCGGGACGCCGCCGTGGATCCCGTGCACCGGGGCGATGCGTTCACGACGACTCGGCCGTCCGCCTCCTACACTGACGAACCATGGCATGCCGCATCACCGAGCTGGTCATCGACGCCGCGGACGCCGAGCGGCTCGCCGCCTTCTGGGGCGAGGTCCTCGGCTACGTGGAACTCGGCCGGGAGGACGACGGGAGCATCGAACTCGGGCCGCCCGGCGCGGGCTTCGGCGGACCGCAGCCGACGCTCGTCATCAGCCCCAGCAGCGATCCGCGGACCGGGAAGCTGCGGCTGCACATCGACGTCAGCGCCACCGACCGCGACCAGGACGCCGAGTTGGAGCGTCTCCTCGCGCTCGGAGCCCGGCCCGCCGACGTCGGCCAGACCGGTTCCGAGAGCTGGCACGTACTGGCCGACCCGGAGGGGAACGAGTTCTGCCTCCTGCACGCCCGTGTCCGGGCCGTGTGACGGCCTGGCCCGACCGTACCGTGAGGGGGCATGCTCCAGGTCGTGGATCGTTCGTGAGATGAGCCGTCGTTCGTGAGATGAGCCGTCGTTCGTGCGATGAGCCGGGGTCGCCGGATGCGTAGGCTCGTGGCCGTGCGTGATCGGATACCGAAGATCGTGCCGTACGGACCGTCGGAGGGCCGCGAACTGACGGTGAGCGCCGCCGCGCGTATCCCGTCGGGGGAGGAGACGACGACAGAGGCCACCGCCACGGCGATGGCCAGGGCCGTGGCGAACTGGGCCGACGAGTCCCATGGGCGTATCGAGGCGCGGTTGTTCGAGCTCGCCGAACCCAAGGACGCCCGGTCGGTCCCGAACGCGCTCCTGGCACTGGGGTTGGAGTGCCTGCACGGGGCGAGGAGAGAAGACCGCGCTGTCGGTCGCTGTCCACCCGCCGGCCCAGGCGTGGCGAGTGCTGTTCGGCGCGGCATCGACCGGAGGCGCGTACAACTCGGGTTCCTTCGGCGCCTACGGTCGGCTGGCGGCCTGGCAGTCCATGGCGGCGCTGGCCGGAAGTGTGGAGGGGGCCACCGCCGGTGAGGTGGAGGCACGGGTGCGGGACTGCGTCTGGTACGGCTTCGGCGCCGGCACGATGTCGTTCGAGCGGGTGGCCTGAGACATCGCTCTGGCCGCACCCGGACGGGACGGTCGGAGGCTGGCCGTGCTCGCCGCCACGGACTCCGCCTGACGTCCCGTGACTGGGCTGGTCGGGTCGGGCCGACGGGCGGTACGGGCCGGCGGGCGGTACGGCTCCGCCGACCGGTGTTGTTCTGCCGGGGCATCGGGCTGACGTCGTACAGGTCCGCGGGTGCGGGACCGGCGCCGTCAGGGCGGAGCTGTCAGGTGAGCTGCCGAGGGCGAGCAGCAGAGCGGTCACGTTCGACCCACGCTCGACATCCCGGTCTCGGACCTCCTGCAGGGACGGCCCCAGGGGGCGGGTCCGCGTGGTGGCCGCCGACACCGTGGAACCGCTGTGGACGGGCGCGCACGGCAGCGAGGCCCGGGCTGATGCTCACCACCGCGGGGCCCGCCCCGGTCCAGGCGTAGCGCCCGGCGGCTGGAACCGGGCGAGGAGCACCCGAGCCACCCCCACCAGGCCGGCGTGGTCGAGACCGTGAACGTCACCTCGGGCCGGATGGTGCTGGTCGTCGACGGCACCGACTACCCGGTCGGGGCCGGCCAGACCGCCGCCCTCGACGGCGACGCCGCACACACCTACCGCGGGGCGGGGACCGATACCTGCCATCTGATCATGACGGTCCACCCGCCCCCGGGGCCCGCCTCCACCACCGCGTAGCCCGCCCTGTTCGGCCGGTCACGACGGCGCCGCCTCAGTGCGCGAAGAGGGTGCTGCTCAGGACCACGCTGGTCGCGGTGCCGCCGATGATGCTCAGCAGCGCGTTCCGGCGGGCGAGGTGCAGCCCCACGGTGACGGCCAGCGCCAGGACGGGGGCTGCGGCGACCTGGGGTCGGGACAGCGGCAGGTCGCGCAGGCAGTACAGGAAGAGGATCACCATGACCCCCGCGGGCATGCGGGCGCCGAGGTACTGGACCACGGCGCTGGCGCGCAGCGGGGCCAGGACGGTGAACGGCAGGGCGCGCAGGGCCCAGGTGACGGCGGCGGACACGGCGACGGCCAGGAGCAGGTAGCGGGCGTCAGGCATGGTGCGGGCTCCGGTGGTCGGGGCTTCGGCGATTCGGACCCCCATGGTTCGGGCTCCGACGGTTCGGGCCCCGGCCGGCGGCGAAGTGGCGGATCAGGAGGGCGGCGGTGAACAGGGCGAAGGCGACCGGCAGCATCTGGTCGGGGGCCAGCAGTCTGGCGGCCAGCGCGCTGAGCACGGCCAGGAGCGGGGTGGGCAGATCGCCGCGTCGCTCCCGGACGGCGTCGATCGCCAGGACGGCGAACAGGGCGGTCAGGGCGAAGTCCAGGCCCGCGACCGAGTCGGGCACGGCGGAGCCGATCAGGGCACCGACGGTGGCGCCGCCGACCCAGTACGCCTGCATGAGCACCTGGAGCCAGACGATGCGCGGACCGGTCCAGGAGCGGGCCCGCGGGCCGGTGGCGAGAGCGTACGACTCGTCGTTCAGCGCGAAGGTGCTGTAGGCCCGGGCCGACCGCCCCCGCACGCGGTGGAGGGGGAAGGACAGCGCGTAGAAGACGTGCCGGAGGTTGACCAGGAAGGCGGTGAGCGCGACCGTCGCCGGCGGCGCGACCGCGAGGACGAGGCCGACGAGGAGGAACTCGAACGACCCCGCGTAGATCACCGCGGTGGACACGGTCGCGAACCACCACGGCAGTCCGGCGTGGCTGATGAGCACACCGAGGGCGAGTCCGAGCGGCACCAGGCCCAGCCCCACGGAGGCCGAGTCCTTGAGCGCTGCCCGGGCCTCGGAGCGCGACCGGTCGAGGGCCGGTTCGGGGCTCTGCTCGGGGGCCGGGGACGGCTTGGCGGATGGGGCGGGCGTAGGAGTGAGGGCCTGGGCGGGATGGGGCGAACGGGCAGGAGAACGGGGATCGCGCGCAGCGACCGGAATTGCGGACACGCTGAAACTCTAGACCGATTTGCGCCTCATTTGGTTGCCGATAATTCCTCTAGAATGCGACTATGGGCAATGAAGTAGCACTCGATGCGATCGACAAGGAAATTTTGTTCCACCTGCGCCAGGACGGTCGGCTGACCAACGTCGAGCTGGCCAAGCGCGTCGGCCTCACCCCGCCGCCGTGCCTGCGCCGTCTCAAGCGGTTGGAGGAGACCGGCGTCATCAGCGGCTACCGCGCCGTCATCAATCCGGAGGCCATGGGGCGCGGCCTGGAGGTGATGGTGGACGTCGAGGTGTTCGCCAACGACCTCAAGACCATCGAGACCCTGGAGGAGACCCTGACCTCCTACGAGGAGGTCGTCGAGCTCCGCCGGATGTTCGGCCGGCCCGACTACTTCCTGCGCGTCGCCGTCGCCGACCACGCCGCCTACAGCGCCTTCCTCACGAGCAAGCTCACCGGACTGCCCGGCATCCTGCGTGTGGAGTCCCACCTGACCATGAAGAAGGTCAAGACCGGGGACTGACCGCCGCCCGCGGACCTCCACCTCCGGTGGCGGCGCTCGTGGGAGGTCGGCGAGGTCCTGTCCGCTCCCCCGCAGCCGTCCGGGAAGGGGCCGCCTCCCCGGCACGATCTGGGATCAGGAGGCGGCCCCGGTCCTGGGAGTGACCGTCACTCAGTCCGTGGTCGGGGCATCGACCGCGTTGTTCTGGCCGGCCACGATCTTCCACCCGTCGGACTGGCGGGCGATCACGTAGAGCGCCGCGCCGTGGGCGCCCGCGACGGGCGTGCCGTCGGCGTCGGTGGGCGTCTGGGCGACGTTCACCGCCACCACGTCCTCGGCGACGGCGAGCAGTTTCGTGACGTCGTAACGGGCGAAGGAGTCGCGCAGGAACCCTTCCATCGCGGGCCGGCTGAACTCGGTGATCGCCGCGCGGCCGTCCAGTCGGCGCCCCATCGCGTTGGTCCACGAGGCGTGCTCGCCGAACTGCTCCCCCAGCGCCACCGCGTCCTTGGAGTTGAACGCCTTCTCCAGCGCCGCGACCACCCCGGTCACGGCCTCGCGCACCTGCACCGCAATGTCCCCCACCACGAGCACCTCACCGGCCATTTCCGGCACCTCCCCGAGCTTCTGTCGTCCGGTCCGCGGCGGTGATCACCGCCGCGGACACCATCAGACAACGTAAAGCCCACTTGAGGTCAAGCCCACTCCTCGAAGGCCCCCTCCGCACCCGCCGCGCCCGATCCGCGGGGCTCGAACTCCCCGACGGAAGGCGATCCGCGGGGCCGACCTGCCGATGCAGCCCCGCTCCCCCGGGCTCCCCGGCGCACGCTCCACCGAACGGGCGAACTGTGCGCAGGAATCGAGCAGCCTTCCGAGCGCCGAGGACGACCTCGCACTCGCCCACACGTTGCACCACCTCGACGCCGACGACGGCCACAGCCGCCTCCAACTGTTCTTCCGCCCCACCCGTCTCCGGGGGCATGTCCGCAACCAGGAGCCCCACAAGTGCCACCGGCTCGCCTGGTGGCCGCTCGACCGCATGCCCGACAACACCGTCCCCTACACCGTCCGTGCCGTCTCCGAGATCGCCCGGGGCAACCCGCTGTCCGTCCTCGGCTGGGCGACCTGACCCGCCGCTGCCCACCCGCCTGACCCGGCCATGACCCGCTCCCACGGAGGACCGCGTTTGAAGCTGCGCCCGACACACGCCCGAAGGACCGACGCCGCACCCGGCGAATCCGTCTCCGAGAGCGAGCGGTTCCTCTTCGGCGGCCGGCTGCTCTACGACTACAACTTCAGCGACCACGAGCAGACCATGCTGAAGATCGGTTTCTTCGCCGTCGCCCGCCAGATCCCCGGCATGCTCCGGACCGCGCTGCGGCTGGCCTGGCAGGCCGACCGGACGGCTCTGTCGGCCGTCACCGTCGTCCTGTGCACCGTCTCCGCCTGGGCCACCGCACGACTGGAGCCCAAGACCGAGCGCGCCGCGACCGTCGGCTACCTGCGCAGAGCGGCCCGGGTCGAACTCGCCGCCCTGGAGGATCCCGAGTTCAGCAGGCTGGTGGAGTCCGCCCGGTTCGGGACCGCCGCGGTCCGACGCCTCATCGGCCAGAGCATCGCCGTCCTCACCGCACTGCTCGGCCTGGTGGCCGCCGGCGGTGTCCTGCTCACCCTCGACCCCGTCCTGCTGCCCATGCTGGTGCTCATCGCCGCGCCCCAGGGCTGGGGCGCGGTCCGCTCGGCCCGGCGGCGCTACGGCTCGGTCATGGCCTGGCTCCAGCACCACCGGGCCGCCGCTCTCCTCGCCCAACTGCTCACCCAGCCGCAGGCGGCGCCCGAGGTCCGGGTCCACGCCCTCGGCCCCTTCGTCCTCGGGCACTACACCGCCATGGCGGAGGCGTCCGAGCTCGAACAGAACCGGCTCGCCCGCGCCACCGCCGCCACCTCGCTCCTGGCCTCCGCACTGTCGGGTCTGGCCGCCGCGGCGACCTTCGCGGTCCTCGGATGGCTCGTCCACGACGGCCACACGGCCCTCGCCGTCGCCGGCACCGCCGTGGTCGCATCCGCAGTGGCACCGCCGACATCACCGCGCTGGTCAGCACCGTCAACAACCTCTACGAGGAAGCCCTGTTCGTGTCCGACCTCGACCGCCTGCAGCGGGAGGCGGAGCACCGCGCCATCCCCGTCGGCGGCAGTCCGCTCCCCGAACGCCCCGCCGTCATCACCCTCGAAAGCGTCTCGTTCACCTACCCCGGGCGCACCGCAGCCGCCCTGACCGACGTCTCCCTGACGATCCCGCGCGGCAAGGTCGTCGCCCTGGTCGGCGACAACGGCTCCGGCAAGTCCACCCTCGTCAAGATCCTCACCGGCCTCTACCTGCCCGACAGCGGCCGGGCCCGCTGGGACGGCACGGACGTCGCCACGGCCTCGCGGGACGACCTGTTCGCCTCCGTCGCCGTCCTCGAACAGGGCTTCCAGCAGTGGCCGTTCACGCTGCGTGCCAATGTGCTGATCGGTCGGCCCGAGCACGGCAACGACCCCGAACTGCTGAAGCGGGCCGCCGACTACGCCGACCTGCACCCGCTCGTGGAGGCCCAGGACAACGGCTGGGACACCCTCGCGGCCCGCGGGTTCAAGGGCGGTGTGCAGCTGTCAGGCGGGCACTGGCAGCGCATCGGCATGGCCCGCGCCCACCACCGGGCCACCACCACCGGCCCCGCCGGCCGCCCCACCCACCTGGTGATCGCCGACGAGCCGACCTCCGCACTCGATGCGAAGGCCGAGATCGCGGCGTTCGCACGGATCCGCGAACTCGCCGACCAGGGCCTCACCGTCGTCCTGATCACCCACCGCCTCGCCGCCACCGCCGACGCCGACCTCATCTACGTCCTGCGCGAGGGCCGACTCGCCGAACAGGGCACCCACACCGAGCTGATGGCCGACCCGGCCGGCGGCTACCGCGCCTCCTACCTGTTACAGGCCCGCCAGTACGCCACCGCCGTCCCCGAACCGCGAGCGCACGCCGACGACCCGGCACCGGACCGGGGTGCCGACTCGGCGTAGCGCGTCCTCCTCCGCCCGCAGTCACGGCGCGTGCCCGAGGCCGGGCGGAGGTCGGGGTCCGGCTTCGGGTTCCGGGCTCCGGCGTCCGGGGTCCGCGCCACTGGTCGGCGGGGGGCGGCGCGGGCGCCCGTGCGAGGATCGCGGTGTGAACGAGCTCTGCTTCCGACGCGCCGACGACACCGACCTCGCCGCCGTGGTGCTCCTGCGGGACGACGCGGCCCGTTGGATGCACGCTCGGGGCGTCACCGACCAGTGGCAGCCCGGCGAACTGGACGAGGACCACTTCCGCCGGACCCTCGCGAACGGCGAGATCTGGCTCGCCGAGGCCGCCGACCGCCTGATCGGCGCCTGGGAACTGTGGTGGACGGACGAGGACGCCTGGGGGCCCCAGCCGCCCACCGCCGGCTATGTGCACCGGCTGATGGTGGACCACCGGACCGCCCCGCCCGGAACGGGGCGCCGGCTGCTCCGCGCCGCCGAGCACCGCGTGGCCGGGGCCGGCCGCCCGCTGGTACGGCTGGACTGCCTGGCCGGCAACGAACGCCTGACCGCGTACTACCTCGGGGCCGGCTACCGGATCGTCGGACGCAAGGAGGGCAAACCGCAGCCGAACGGCGCGCCCAAGTCGTTCACGCTCCTCGAAAAGCCCCTCGGGGACGACCCCGGCGGAAAGGCGGCACGCGCGCCCCGCCCCTGACGCAGCCCCGGTCCCCGGCGTCCATGGGTACCGCGTGGGCGCCGCTCGGCGGCTGCCACACCTCTCCGGTCCGGGGGTGACGTGGGACTGGCGGTGCCGGGGCCGCGCCCGGGGTGCGCGGGGGGCGCGACGGTCGGTCGGCCGCGCCCCGCAGCGGGGTGGGTGGGGTCAGGCCGCCGGGTGGAGGGCGGTCGGGGTGCCGTCGGCGAGTTCGAGGTGGGTGCCGGTGAAGCGGGTTCGCAGGCGGCGGTCGTGGGTGACGAGCACCAGGGTGCCCGGGTAGTCGGCAAGGGCGTCCTCCATCTCCTCGACCAGGTCGGGGGCGAGGTGGTTGGTGGGTTCGTCGAGGAGCAGCAGGTCGACGGGGTCGTCGACCAGGCGGGCGAGTTCGAGCCTGCGGCGCTGACCGGTGGAGAGCGTGTCGACTGGCGTCGCGAGGTCGGTCGGCCGGAACAGGCCGAGGGCGAGCAGGCGGTCGGCGCTGCCGCCGAACGCCTCCAGGACGGTGCGCCCGTCGGGGGCGGGGTCGTTGTACTGGCGGAGCAGGCCCACCCGGGCGGGTCGGCGCACGGTGCCGGCCTCGGGGGTGAGTTCGCCGGCGAGCAGGCGCAGCAGGGTGCTCTTGCCGGCGCCGTTGGGTCCGGTGACGAGGAGTCGTTCGCCGGGGGCGAGGCGGAGGGTGTCGAGGTGGAGGCGTCCGGGGATCCGGATGCCGGTGAGTTCGGTCGGGGCGGGTGCGCCGGTGATCCGCGCGGCGAAGTGGAGCGGGACGGGCGGCGGGGGTACGGGGTTCTCGGTGAGGCGGTGGAGGCGTTCGCGGGCGTTGCGGATGCGGCTCATGGCGCCGTGCGCCCGGGAGCGGGCGCGAAAGGCTCCGGCGCCGCTGAAGGCGGCCGGGGCCTTGCGCGGGATGGCGGAGAGGCGGGTGATGCCGGTGTCGGCGAGGGCGGAGTGCCGGCTGAGGTCGGCGCGCCACTGCTCGTGCTCGTGGGCCCAGCGGGCGCGAGCGGCGGCCTTGGCGGCGAGCAGTCCGGCGTAGCCGTTGCCGTGGCGGTTGACGGTGTGTCGGGCGTCGTCGACCTCCAGGACGGTGGTGGCGACGCGTTCGAGGAAGACGCGGTCGTGGGTGACGGCGACGACGGTGCCGCGGTGGGCGCGCAGGTGGTCCTCCAGCCAGGCGACGGCCTCGTCGTCGAGGTCGTTGGTGGGTTCGTCGAGCAGGAGCAGCTCGGGGTCGGCGGCGAGGGTCGCGGCGAGGGCGAGCCGGGAGCGGCGCCCGCCGGAGAGGCTGCCGAGCGGCCGGTCGGGGTCGAGTGCGGTGCGTTCGCCGAGTCGGCGGAGCATGGTGGCGACCCGGCGGTCGGCGTGGTGGCCGTCGCGGGCCTCGTACTCGGCGAGCAGGGTGCCGTAGTGGGCGAGCGTGTCCTCGTCCGCCTGGTGGAGGGTGCTTTCGAGGTCGTGCAGGCGCCGCTCCAGGGTGCGGAGGTCGGCGAGGGCGAGGTCGACGGCGTCACGGACGGTCGCGGTGCCGGGCAGTGCGAGGGTCTGGGCGAGGTAGCCGGTGCCGCCGGAGCTGACGACGGTGACCGTGCCGTTGTCCGGCTGCTCGGCGCCGGCGAGGAGCCGGAGCAGCGTGGACTTGCCGGAACCGTTGTCGCCCACGACCGCGACCTTCTCGCCGGGGCGGACCGTGAGGTCGACCCGGTCGAGGACGAGGCGGTCGTCGTAGCGCTTGGTGACCTCGGAGAGGGTGAGCTGGGAGGGCGCGGTCCGGGATGGGGCAGTGCGCAAGTCGGGCCTTTCGTCGGCGACATTTCCACGAGACGAACCGTTCCGTCTCGTTGCACCACCATACCCCTTCGCCGCGCACTCGGCAAGACGAGACGTCTCGTTTCTTTGGTGCTGCATCGAGCGGGCCTCTCGCCGCGCAGCCCTCCCTGCCGGCGCTGGCCTCAGGCGGAGGAGGAGGGGCCCGGCTGGGTAGCGGGCAGGTCGGCGGCCGACGGGCGCGCGGTGAGGGCGTCGGTGTGGCCGGAGCGCAGGGCGCGGCGGGCGTAGTAGGCGAAAGATGCCTGGGCGCGCTTGGGGGTGGAGGTCCAGTCGTGGGCTTCGCGGGCGAGCAGGTCGGGGATCTCCTGGATCTTGCCCGCGGCGGCGGCCAGGAGGTGGAGCCGGGCCGCGCGTTCGAAGAGGACGGCGAGGGTGCAGGCCTCCTCGACGGTGCCGGTGGCGACGAGTTGGCCGTGGTGGGCGAGCAGGACGGCGCGCTTGTCGCCGAGTGCGGCGGTGATGATCTCGCCCTCCTCGTTGCCGACCGGGATGCCGGGCCACTGCGCCAGGAAGGCGCAGTCGTCGTAGAGGGGGCACATGTCCATGTGGGAGACGACGAGCGGGGTCTCCAACATGGAGAGTGCGGAGACGTGCAGCGGGTGGGTGTGGATGATGCAGTTGACGTCGGGTCGGGCCCGGTAGATCCAACTGTGGAAGCGGTTGGCCGGGTTGGCCATGCCGCCGCCCTCCAGGACCTCCAGGTCCTCGTCGACGAGCAGCAGGTTGTCCTCGGTGATCTCGTCGAAGCCGAGGCCGAGCCGCTGGGTCCAGTAGGTACCGGGCCGTTCGGCGCGGGCGGTGATCTGGCCCGCCAGTCCGGAGTCGTGGCCGGCGTCGAACAGGATGCGGCAGGTGAGTGCGAGCTTCTGGCGGACGCTCCACGCGTTGTCGGGGATCGCCGCCTGCATGCGGCGGTGGGCGAGGGAGACCAGGTCGGTCCTGGCGGTGTCGAAGGTCTCGGCCACGGCCGGGTCCCCTTTCGGGTGCGGGTGCGGGTGCAGGTGCGGGTGCAGGTGCAGGTACGCGGATCGGCGAAGGCAACGCTCGTGCAGTGCAGCGGAGTTAGCACGCCGGTAGGCCGTTGCGCGACCCCGGGGAACACGGCGTTCACCCTAGGACACCTCGCGTCCCGGCGTCGACGGCCGGTTTCGGCCCGCCGCGGCTCGGCGGCCCGACGGGCCCGAGGCGAGATCCGGTCGACCGACCGGCCGACGGGGTGCGAGGGTGCGGGCATGGAGTTCTTCGTTCACCACCGCGACCGGCCCGGCTCCCTGCCCCTGCGCGACGAACTGCTCGAAGCCCACTGGGCCTACATGGACGGGTATGCGGCGGAGTTGATCGCCCGCGGCCCGACGATGGCCGACGACGGCCGGACTCCCACCGGCAGCGTGCACATCGTCGACCTGCCCGATGCCGCCGCCGCCCGGGCGTTCGCCTTCGACGAGCCCAACTACCAGGCGGGCGCGTACCGGGACGTGCTGATCCGGCCCTGGCGCAATCTGCTGGGCCGCACCATGTGGGAGTACCCCGGCGGCCGGACCGGCGGCAACCGGTACCTGGTCCTCGGGCTGGGGTCCGGCGAGCCCGCCGATCTCGCCGTACCGTCCGACCGCGCGGACCTGATCGCGTACGGTCCGCTGTCCTCCGACGACGGTACCGCCTGGCTGGGCACCGCGGCCCTGGTCCGGGCAGTGGACCGGGAGGCGGCGGCAGCCGTGCTGACGGCCGACCGGTACGCGGCGGTCGACGTGCACAACTGGCAGTTCGGCGGGCGGCCGTCCTGACCCGGGCGGTGCGGCGACGACCGTCCGGTCGGCCGCCGCCGGCCCGCTACCACCATTCGCCGTCGGGCACCTCGGTCGGGTCGGTGACCCAGCCCGCTGCCAGGACCAGGCGCGAGGTGCGGTGCACCGCGAGGAAGCCGAACGGGCGGTCGAAGACGGCGGAAACCGCCAGGCACCGGTAGCGGATCCGCGGGGGCACGCCGCAGCCGACGGCTCCGAAGGCGGTCACCGATGCCGCATGGAAGCCGTTCGGGCCGAAGGTCGCGGTCGCCACCTGGCGGCCCGTCCCGATGCCCAGCGGCTCGGCGGCCGTGATGCCGGGGAACCGTCCCGCCGGATCGGTGGTCTGCGCGGCCGCGGTCAGGCCGAAGACCTCGGCCCGCTCCAGCAGGTCGTGGTCGGCGTCGACCGTGAACGCCGGGACGCGCACATGGAGCTCGGGCGGCTCCGGCGTGGTGGAGAGGTACCAACCGATGACCACGCCCGGCCCCGGACTGCCGACCGGCAGCCGGTCGGCGGTCTCCCGGTGATGGGTGCCGTCGAGCATCCCGAGGCCCGCGGAGAGCACCTGCGCGGGGGTGGCGGCGGGTTCACCGAGCAGCAGGTGGACGTCGATGTCGTGGCGGCCGAGGACGCGCAGCTCGGTGACCGTGCCGACAGGGGTGTCGGCGACGGCCAGGCGGTCCAGCGGGCGGCCGGTACGGGCGAGGAAGCGCACGTTGCGCTCCGTCCAGGGGCCCTCCGAGGGCCGGTGGTGGCGCGGTTCGAAGGGCCGCAGCCAGTCGGTGCGGACGGTCAGGGCGGCGGCGAGGACCAGGCGCGTCGCAGGCTCGATGTCCACCGGCATGGAGTCGACGAGGCCGTCGGTCATCTTCGCGGCCCAGCTGTCGAGCCTCGCGCGGTCGGTGTCGGCGTCGCCGCTGAAGGTCCGGTGCACCCCCGACGGCAGCCCGGACAGCCAGGCGGGTGACAGGGCGAGGTCCTCGCGGGTCCACAGGCCGAGCGCGGCACCGGTACCCGGCTGCGCCTGCAGGTCGGCCAGCAGCGCGCGGGCCCGCGGGACGGCCTCGCCGGTGCGCAGGCCGAGGGCGCCCTCCAGCTCCGCGGCGGTGCGCGGGTCGGCTCCCGAGGCGAGGAAGGCGAGCAGCGGCCAGACCCCGGCCGGCATGAAGACCGTGCCGCTCCCGCCGATGTGCTCGGCCCACCTGGCGGCCAGACCGTTGACCCCACGCACCGCTGCCGCCGGAACCACGCCTCGTCCACCCCTCGTACGGCCTCGTTCGACCTCGTACGGCCTCGTACGACGGCCTCGTACGGCCCGAACCGCCGTCACCGGGACGGCCCCGCGCCCGGTCGGGCGGTCGTACGAGCCTAGAGGCCCGGACGGGTGGCGGGCCAGCGGATATCGGTTCCGCGGGCCGGCCGGAGAGCCGATCGGTGAGCGGGAGCGGCACGGTCGACGACCGCACCGACCAGGTCGCCGAGCACTCCTTCGTCCCGGCCCCAGCGCCACCCGGCGGCCCAGGCCCCGAACCGGTCCACCAGCGCCCGGTTCAGCTCCTCCGCCCAGCACCCGCCCTCCCCGTGCACCCACCCGACGACCGCCGCGTCGGCGGGCCCACCGGCCGGACGCTCCGGGACCAGCGCCGAGGGGCGGAGTGCCCGGACGGCGGCGAGCGCGGAGTCCGCGTCGAAGGGGTGGACCCGCGGATCCACCTCGGGCCAGGACAGGGTGACGGGCAGTGCGGTCGGGAGGAGCGCGGGCGGCACGGTGTCGGTCACGGCGCCGGCCTGACACGGTGGTGCGACACCGCTGCGGGCCCACCGTCCGACCTCCGCCCCGGGCATGACGGACCGGCGGCGGGTTCTAGGATCTGTGGCATGTCCACAAGACTTGTACAGATCAACATGAAGGCGATCGACGACTCCGCGCTCGGCCGGTTCTGGGCGGAGGCACTCGGCTGGGGTATCGACAGCGAGGGGCCCGGGGTCACCAACCTCGAACCCGTGGGCTTTCACTACCCCGACCCCGCAGCCGTCTGCGTCGACATCATCGCCCGCCCGGAACCCAAGACGGTGAAGAACCGGGTGCACCTCGACCTGGCCACCACCTCGGCCGAGCACCAGGCGGAGCTGGTCGCGCGTCTGAAGGACCTCGGCGCGACGCTCGCCGACGTGGGTCAGGGCGACGTCCCCTGGACGGTCATGGCCGACCCGGAGGGCAACGAGTTCTGCGTCCTGGAGCCCCGTCCCGTCTACCGGGACACCGGGCCGATCGCCGCGGTGGTGGTCGACTGCACCGACCCGCGCGCCATGGCCCGGTTCTGGGGCGAAGCGACGGACTGGACGGTGCACGAGGTCGCCGACGACCACGCGTCCCTGCGCTCCGCCCAGGGCGTCGGCCCCTACCTGGAGTTCGTGCGCACGCCCGACACCAAGAGCGGGTGGAACCGCGTCCACCTCGACCTCGCCCCCTACCGCGGTGGCGACCTGGCCGAGGAGGAGGTCCGACTGCGTACCCTGGGCGCCAGCGACCCGGGGATCGACCAGTCCGCGATCCACTGGAAGATTCTGGTCGACCCGGAGGGCAACGAGTTCTGCCTGCTCACCCCTCGCTGACCCGCAGCGACGGCGCCGCCCCGGTACCGGGG
>NZ_JBSGXP010000142.1:0-22044 GCF_053610105.1 Kitasatospora sp. NPDC054939
GTGCCGGCCCACCCGTCGCGCATCGCCGCAGACGCGCTACGGCCCGTACAGCTCCGCCGTCCGCCGCGCCGCCCGGGCGAACCGCTCGCGCAGCGCGGCCGGCTCCAGCACCTCCACCTCCGGCCCGCCGGCGAGCAGTTGGCCGTACGCCACGTCCGCGGACTCCACCGGCAGCGTGACGGTGACCGACGCGTCGCCCTCCTGCCACCCGGCCGCCGCCAGCGCCTCGCGGGCGGCGGCCGGGTCGGTGAGCCGCGGCAGCAGCCGGACGCCCTCGGGGGTGAGCCTCAGCACCACGCTCGCGCGCAGCAGCGAGCGGGCGAACTCCTCCGAGTGCCGGGCCCAGAACGCGGCGAGGTCGAACTCCGGGTCCCGCTCGAAGTGCTCCTCGGTCGCCGCCACCGTGGTCAGCCGGTCCACCCGGTACACCCGCACGTGCCCGCCCGCACCGGCGCACAGGTACCAGACGCCGGCCTTCAGCACGAGCCCGTACGGCGCGAGTTCGCGCTCCACCTCGCCGCCCTGCTTGCGGTAGCGGGCGAGCACCAGCCGGTCGGCCCAGACCGCCTCGGCGACGTCCGCCAGCAGCGGCGGGGTCTGCGGCTCGTGGTACCAGCGCGGGGCGTCCAGGTGGAAGCGCCGGGCCGCACTGCCGGAGGCGTCGCGCAGCGAGGGCAGCAGGGCGGCGGAGACCTTCAGACGGGCCGCCGAGGCCGCGTCCTCCAGGCCCATGTCGCGCAGCGCCCCGGGCACGCCGGAGAGGAAGAGCGCCTCGGCCTCGCCGCGGGCCAGCCCGGTGAGCCGGGTGCGGTACCCGCCGAGCAGCCGGTAGCCGCCCGCCCGGCCGCGGTCGGCGTAGACCGGGACGCCGGCCTCGGAGAGCGCCGCGGCGTCCCGGGTGACCGTCCGCTCGGAGACCTCCAGCTCGTCGGCGAGCTCGCGGGCGGTCATCGACGGGCGGTTCTGGAGCAGCAGGACCATCTTGATGAGTCGGGCGGCGCGCATGGGTCCATCATGGTGCGCCCGTCCGCGCGTCCGGGTGCGGACCGTGAGGACGGTCACGGCGGCGGTCCGGGTGCGGGCGGGTTCTCCGTTCCGTCCGGGCTTGCCGGGTCTGTCCCGGGCAGGGCGTTTCCGGGGTGTTTCGGGCCTGTCGGGCGGCTGCCGGCCCGGAAAACGGGGCCCGAGGAGGGGCATCGCATTCACCCGTTCGGCTGATTAAATGTGCGCATGACCGCGTCGGCGCCCAAGGCACTCTGGCCGGGGAGGACCGTACCCGCGGGCCGCCCCGCCGGCGCGCTGTGGGTCCTGCTGCTGGTCGCCGTACTGACCGCGCTGCCCTGCGCGGGGCACGCCAAGGCGGTGGAGGCGCAACGCGGGGCCCAGGCCGCCGCCGCACCGACCACCGTCGTCGGACCGTCCGCGGACTCCGCCGCCGACCGGCCCGGCACGGCGCACCACGGCGACCGCGGCCCCGCCCCCGACCGCCGGCACTGGACCTGGTGCACCGCCGACGGCACGCCGCCGTCGCACAACAACTGCTCCAGCCACCCGTACTGCGGGCAGGACGCCCAGCTCCCCAACCCGCCGCCGCAGCCCCAGCCCGCCGCCGCGACGCGGCCGGCGGCACCCGAGGCGCTCCCCCGGGTCCTGCCCGCGGGGCTCCTGGTCGGCCCGCACCCGGCGCCCGACCTGCACGAACTGCAAGTCCACCGGTCCTGAGCGGAACCCACCGCCCGGCCCCGGCCACCGTCCCGCCACACGGCGCGAACGGCCGGACCGGCGCGGATCCGCTGCCCTCTCCCCCTCTCAGCTGACCGCCGAGCCCCCCGGCCGGCGGGGACAAGGACACCACATGGGTTCCGCCTCGAAGCAGTCCAACAAGCCCGGCAAGACCGCCGGCAAGGTGAGCGCCAAGCAGGCCGGCCTCGACCGCCGCGCCCGGATAGCCGAGCTGCGCGCCGCCGAGGTGCGCCGCGAGCGCCGCAACAAGCTGATCGCCGCCCTGGTCGGCGGCGTGCTGGTGATCGGTGCGATCGGCACCGGCACCTGGATCGTGGTCGACGCCAACAAGGAGAAGAAGGCCAAGGAGGCCGCCGCCGCCGCACCCATCGACGGCGTGCAGACCTTCGGCGAACTCGGCCGCAACCACGTCAAGGAGAAGGTCACCTACCCGCAGACCCCGCCGGTCGGCGGCGACCACAACGCCATCTGGCTCGACTGCATGGGCACCGTCTACGACAAGCCGGTCGAGAACGAGCGCGCGGTGCACTCGCTGGAGCACGGCGCGGTCTGGGTGACGTACAACGACAAGGCCAAGCCCGAGGACGTCAAGGCGCTGTCCGACAAGGTCAAGGCCACCCCGTACTCGCTGATGAGCCCGTACCCGGAGGAGTCCGGCACCATCACGCTGAGCGCCTGGAGCACCCAGCTGGTCGTGGAGAGCGCCTCCGACCCGCGGGTGGAGGCCTTCTTCACCAAGTACGTCCAGGGCCAGCAGACCCAGGAGCCGGGCGCCTCCTGCACCATGGGGGCGATGTGACGGCCGACGCGGACGCCACCGGCGCGGACGCGGCCGACCCGGACGCCACCGCCGGGGCCGCGCAGCCGTCCCGGCGCGGGCGGCTGTGGTGGCCGGCGGCGCTGGCCGCCGCACTGGCGCTCGCCCTCGGGGTGCCCGCCCTGGTGGCGAGCGGCACCTCGGCCTCCGCCGGTGCGTCGGCCGGCGTCCCGGCCGGCGACTCCCCCGAGGCCGGCTTCGCCCGGGACATGGCCATCCACCACCAGCAGGCCGTCGACCTGTCGTTCGTCGTCCGGGACCGCACCGAGGACACCGCGACCCGCACCCTGGCCTTCGACATCATCAACACCCAGGCCAACCAGCGGGGCATGATGATGGGCTGGCTCGACCAGTGGGGGCTGCCGCAGCGCTCGCCGGACAAGCCGATGGCCTGGATGCGGATGAACCACGCCTACGAGCCGCACGACGGCTCGCTGATGCCGGGCATGGCCACCACCACCCAGCTGGCGAAGCTGCGCACGCTCAGCGGGCGGGACGCCGAGGTGTACTTCCTGCAGCTGATGCTGGAGCACCACAAGGGCGGGGTGGAGATGGCCCGGGGCTACGTCGCGGTGGCGGCCAACGACGCCGAGAAGCGGCTCGCCCAGTCGATGGTGGTCGGGCAGACCTCGGAGATCGGGCTGATCACCGACATGCTCAAGGAGCGCGGCGCGGAGCCGGGGGCCCCGGCCTCCTGACCGCACGGCCGGCCGGGGTGCGGGATGTCCGCGCCCCGGCCGCGGCGTTCCCGGCACCGGGGACGGCGCGCCTGCGTCCGCCGTCCCGTCGGTCGCCGGCACGCGGGTCGCCGGCACGCGGGTCGCCGGCACGCGGGTCGCCGACACGTCCGCCGTCCCGTCCGTCGCCGCGCGGGACCAGCCGCAGCGCCGCGAACGCGACCGCCGCGAGGAGGGCGAGCACCGTACGGCCGCCCGCCGCCGCGCCCGCGAGGTGCACCCCGAGCACCGGCAGCGCGGTGCCGAGCGCCGTCCCGAGGCTGCGGGCCGTGTTGACCATGCCGCCGCCGACCGCCGCGGACTGCGCGGGTACCGCCCGCATCACCAGCGCGTTGTTGGCCGGCAGCAGCAGGCCCAGCCCGGTGCCCGCCACCAGCAGCGGGAGCGCCGCCCCGGCCGGGGTCGCGGGCAGCAGCGCCAGCAGGGCCAGTCCGCCGCCGGCCAGCACGGCACCCAGGCGGCAGCGGACCGCGTCGCCCCGGCCGCGCGGCAGCAGGGCGCCGCCGAAGGTCGCGGAGAGCGCGAACGCGGCCGGCAGCAGGGTGATCACCAGGCCCGCCGCGGCCACCGGCGTCCCGGAGCCGGCCAGCAGCACCGGCTCCAGCACCAGCGGGCAGAACAGCAGCAGGTAGCCGATCAGTGCGACGGCCAGCCCCGGCCGCACCCCCGGGGTGTTCACCAGGCCCGGCGCGATCAGCGGCCGGGTCGCCCGGCGCTCCTGCCGGACCAGGGCGAGGGTGCCGAGCACGGCGGCGAGCAGCAGGACGGCCACCGCCGGGCCCGGCAGGGGGAGTCCGGAGGCGGCGGACAGCGCCAGCAGCAGGGCGGTCGAGGAGCCGGCCAGCAGCAGCATGCCCAGCAGGTCGAAGCGCCCGCCGGGCGGCCCGGCGGCCGGGGCGTCCTTCCGGTCCCCCGGCAGCAGGAACCATCCGGCGACCAGCCCCAGCAGCCCGATCGGCACGTTCGCCCAGAAGACCCACCGCCAGGAGGCGTGCTCGACCAGCAGCCCGCCGAGGCTCGGCCCGAGCGCCAGCCCGAGGCCCTGCGCCGCCGCCTGGATCCCCAGCGCCCGGCACATCGACCGCTCGGGCACCCCGCGGGCGACCAGCGCGACGCTGTTCGCCTGCATCATCGCCCCGCCCACCGCCTGCACCGCCCGGCAGACGACCAGCACCGCGAGGCTGCCCGCGAGTCCGGCGCCCAGCGAGGCGAGCGCGAACACCCCGAACCCGCCCAGGTACACGCCCTTGCGCCCGACCCGGTCGGACAGCCGGCCGACCGGCGCCAGCAGCGCGACCAGCACCAGCAGGTACGCCAGCGCCACCCACACCACCGCGGCGAGCCCGGTGTCGAACTGCCGCGCGAGCGCCGGGAACACCAGGGCCGTCACGCTCGCGGTGAGCTGCCCGAGGAAGGCGCCGAGACAGACCGTGCCGACGCCGAGCCACTGGCGGTACGGCAGCCAGGCGGTCTCCGCGCGCTCCCCGGGGCCGGTGCTGAGCGGGTGCGCGGAGGTGTCCATGCCGATCAATATATCGGAGACCGATATGTTCTTGGGCCGATCTTCTCTGCCACCGAACAGCCGCCCGTCCGCCGCTGAACGGCCGTCCCTCCGCCATCGAACGGCCTGCGATCCGCCACCGAACGGCCGCCCGGCCCGGCGCCGGAGGCCCCGCACCCGGACGCTACGATTTCCGCCATGCCGTCACTGCCCGCTCCCGACGCCGACGCCGCCGAGTCCGCCCGGAAGCTCACCGACACGGTGACCCGGCTGCGGCGGGCGCTGCGGAGCAGCATCCGCACCGACTACCCGTGGGAGTCGCTGCCCATGGCACAGGTCGAACTGCTCCAGACACTGGCCGCCGAACCGCTCCGGGTCGGCGAACTGGCGGCCCGTCAGCGGCTCGCCCCCAATACCGTCAGCGGCCTGGTCGGCAAGCTCCTCGACGCCGGCTTCGTCGACCGCCAGGCCGACCCGGGCGACCGCCGCACCGCCCGGATCGCCCTCACCGCGGCCGGCCACCGCCAGCTCGCCGACTGGCAGCAGGCCCACGAGCGCCGGATCGCCGACGCCCTCGGCAGCCTCTCCCCCGCGGACCGCGAGGCCGTGGCGGCCGCCCTGCCCGGCCTCGAACGCCTGGCCCGGGCCCTCGACCAGTCCTGACCGGCCCGCCCGGGGCAGCCCGCCCCGAGAGCGGACCGCCCCGGCCGAGGGGGTGCCCGGCGTACCCGTGCCGGGCGGCCCGTCGGCGGAGCGGTCAGAACAGGGCGCCGCTCTCCAACCCGAGCAGCCAGCGCTTGGCGTCCACCCCGGCCGCGAAGCCGGTCAGCGCGCCGTTGGCGCCGATCACCCGGTGGCAGGGGCGGATGACCAGCAGCGGGTTCGCCCCCACCGCGCCGCCCACCGCCCGCACCGCCTGCGGGGAGGCCCCGGCCAGCGCCGCCAGCTCGCCGTAGGTGACCGTCTCGCCGTACGGGACGGTGTCCAGGGCCGCCCACACCCTCCGGCGGAAGTCACTGCCGACTGGCGCCAGCTCCAGGTCGAAGGTGGTGCGCTGCCCGGCGAAGTAGGCGGTGAGCTGCTCCACGGCTGAGGACAGCGCGGCCGGATCGTGGACCCAGTCCTCGGCCGGCTCGCCTCGGGCGCCCTTCTGCCCGGGCAGCGTGACGGCGGCCAGGGCGGCCGGGGCGCCCTCCTCGGGCCGGACGCCGCTGAGCAGCAGCAGGCCGAGCGGGCTGTCCATGGTGGTGTACACGGTGGTGGCGGTCATGGCGGTGCTCCGTTCTCAGTGGTCGGTGGTCGCGGCGACGGCCGTGCCGGATGCGGCGGAGGCAGGCGCCGCCGGGGCTTCGGCGGACGAAGCGGACGCGGCGGACGCGGCCCAGAGCCGGTGCACGGCATACGAGCGCCACGGCGCCCAGGCCCCGGCCGCCGCGGTGGCGGCCCGCGCGTCCCACGCCCGCACGTCCCCGGCCGCCCCGCCGTCGGCCGACGCGCCGTCGGCGTGCGCGGCGAGGCGCTGCAGCCCGTGCCGGACACCTACATCGCCCGCCAGGAACACGTCCGGATCGGCCAGCGCCCGCATCCGCAGGTAGCCGACCGTCCAGGGCCCGATGCCCGGCAGGGCGAGCAACTGGGCGGCGGCCTCCTCGCGGTCCACCCCGCCGTCCAGCCGGACGGCTCCCTCGGCGAGGGCGGCGCAGAGCCCGGTGAGGGCGCGCCGCCGGGCGGCGGGCATCGCGAAGTCCTCGGGCTCGGCCACCGCGAGCGCCGCGGAGGTCGGGAAGAGCAGCCGCAGCCCGCCGCTGGCCTCGGACAGCGGGGTGCCGTACTTCGCGGCGAGCCGTCCGGCCAGCGTACGGGCCGCGCCGACGGTGATCTGCTGGCCGAGCACGGCGCGGACGGCCAGCTCGTGCGGGTCGACGTGGCCGGGCGAGCGCAGTCCGGGGCGGGCCCGGACCAGCGGGCCGAGCAGCGGGTCGGCGCCGAGCTGTTCGTCGACGGCGTCGGGGTCGGCGTCCAGGTCGAAGAGGATCCGCAGCCGCTGCACGGCGGTCGGCAGGTCGCGCAGGTCGGTGAGGAACAGCCGGCAGTCCAGCCAGCCGCGGGTCCGGGGGTCGCCCGGGGCGAGCCCGTCGACCTCGGCGATGCCGTGGCCGTACGGCATCGCGAGGGTGCGGCGGTAGGTGCGCACGCCGGGCCGTCCGCCGGGGACCACCTCCTCCACGCCGGGCACGGCGCGCAGCGCGAGGAAGTCGATCAGGTGGTCGCTGTCCAGGGCCCCCCGGTAGGCGAGGCGCAGGGTCAGCCCGCCCGCCGGGGTGGCGGTGCGGCGGCCGGACGCGACCTCGGCGCGCAGCCCGCTGGGGGTGCGGTCGTAGACCTCGCGCACGGTGTCGTTGAACTGCCGGACGCTGGCGAAGCCCGCCGCGAAGGCGATCTCGGTGACGGGCAGCTCGGTGGTCTGCAGCAGCAGCCGGGCGGTCTGGGCGCGCCGGGCGCGGGCCAGGGCGATCGGGCCGGCGCCGAGTTCGGCGGTGAGCTGGCGCTGGAGCTGGCGGGAGCTGTAGCCGAGGCGCTGGGCGAGGCCGGCGACGCCCTCCCGGTCGACCACACCGTCACCGATCAGCCGCATCGCCCGGCCGACCAGGTCGGCGCGGTGGTTCCACTCGGGCGAGCCGGGAACCGAGTCCGGCCGGCAGCGGCGGCAAGCCCGGAAGCCCGCGCCCTGGGCCGCGGCGGCACTGGGGTAGAAGGTGCAGTTGACCCGCTTCGGGGTGACCGCGGGGCAGCTCGGGCGGCAGTAGATGCCGGTCGTGGTGACGGCCGTGAAGAAGACCCCGTCGAAGCGGGAGTCCCGGCTGTCCACGGCCCGGTAGCGGATGTCGTCGTCGATCACGCTGTCCAGTCTGCGCCACCCGGGGCGCCCCGACTGGCGGATATCGGACAGGGCCGTCGCGGCCCGGGCGGCCCGCCGAAATTCCGTGGCCGAACCGCCCGCGCCGTCGATAGCCTGCGCGGATGACCGAGCAACCGTACGCCGAGCTGCCCCCCGCCCTGTTCGCCTTCCCCGGCCCGCTGCGCGATCGGCTGGTCGCGGCGGTGCTGGACGGCTCGAAGACCAGCACCACGGGCCTGCTCACCGAGTACGAGCGCGAGGGCGAGCCGCTGCCCGAGGTCGGCGCCCGCTCGGTGGTCGTCGACTCGGACGAGCGCCCGGTCGCGGTCATCGAGGTGACCGGCGTCCGGGTCGTGCCGCTCCGCGAGGTCGATCTCGCGCACGCGGTGGACGAGGGCGAGGGCCACACCACCGTGGCGCAGTGGCGCACCGACCACGAGGGCTTCTGGCACGGCGCCGAGCTGCGCGCCGCGATGGGCGACCCCGGGTTCACGGTGGACGACGGCACCCCGGTGGTGCTGGAGCGCTTCCGCCTGGTCGCCGACCTGCGCTGAGCGGCCCCGCCGGCGTCCGGCGGCTCGCCCCGGGCCGTTCCGAACCCGGCTCGGACCCCAGGCCCGAGCCCTCAGGCCCCGAGCCCCAGGCCCGAGCCCTCAGGCCCCGAGCCCCAGGCCGAACCCGCAGGTCCCGGTCCCGGCCCCGTCCCAAGGCGTCGCCGTGCCGGGGCACCCCGCAGGCGGCGGGGTGCCCGGGCAGGGCGCGGCGGTCAGCGCTTCACGGGCAGCCCCCGCATCGACTTGGTGATCGTCTTCCACTTCCGCACCCGCTCGGCGGCCAGCCGGGCGTCCGAGCGGGCGGCGATCCACTCGCTCTCGCGCTGCAGCTTGAGGTAGCTGTCCATCCGGCGCTGGGCCAGAGTGCCGTCCGCGAGGGCGGCGGCGACCGCGCAGCCGGGCTCACTGCGGTGGCTGCAGTCCTGGAAGCGGCACTGCTCGGCGAGGTCCTCGATCTCGCTGAAGGCCATCGCCAGGCCCTCGCCGCCGTAGAGGCCGACCTCGCGCAGGCCGGGGGTGTCGATCAGCACTCCGCCACCGGGCAGCGGGATCAGCTCGCGGGTGGTGGTGGTGTGCCGGCCCTTCTCGTCGACCGAGCGGGTGGCCTGGACGGTCATCACGTCGGCGCCGGCCAGCGCGTTGGTGAGGGTGGACTTGCCGACGCCGGACTGGCCGACCAGCGCGGTGCTGCCCGGGGTGCAGGCGCGCAGCACGTCGACGCCCTCGCCGGTCTCGGCGCTGACCACCAGGACGGTGACGCCGGGCGCGATCGCCTCGACGTCGGCCCGGATGTACTCGGCGTCGTCGACGAGGTCGGCCTTGGTGAGGACGACCACCGGCTCGGCGCCGGACTCCCAGGCCAGGGCGAGGAAGCGCTCGATCCGGCCGAGGTCGGGCTCGGCGGCCAGCGAGGCGGCGATCAGCACGGTGTCGACGTTGGCGGCGAGCACCTGGCCGTCCGAGCGCTTGCCGGAGACCTTGCGGATGATCGCGGTGGAGCGCGGCAGCAGGGCCGCGACGGCCGGCATCGGGGCGGCGGCCAGGTCGACGGCCGCCCAGTCGCCGGTGCACGGGCAGTTGATCAGGTCCGCGTCGCCGACCTGCCGGGTGTCGGCCCGGACGGTACGCAGCCCGCCCGTCTCCGGGTCGGCCAGCACGACGTCGCACTGGCCGCGGTCGACGCGGGTGATCCGGCCGGCGACGAGACCGGCCTCGGCGAGCGGGGTGAAGAGCTCTTCGAGCTCGGGCGTCCAGCCGTGTCCGGACAGGACGGAGTTGACGGTGGGGGTGGTGAAAGCGGCGTCGAACAACGCGGTGGGCCCTTCGGGAGGAATGCTGTCCCGGCGGGCTGCGGCTGCGCGCGAGGAGTCGGCGTCAGCCGGCGGCCGGGAGGGTGAGGTGGGGTGCGTGAGCGCTGCGCCGGGCAGCGGCGACGACGGTGACAGCCATCGGGCCCACCTCCTGCTTCTCTCCGGGGCCCGCGGGAAGGGCCCGCGAACCGAACTGATCACACGCTAGCCAACGCCCCGCCCCCTGCCAACCGGTTTTCCCGCCACCCCGCGTCCGCCCCGCCGACCGGGCGGTCGGCCGCCCGCGGACCTCGGGTCGGCCGCCGCCGGGCACCCCGACGGGCACCCCTCTCTTCTACCGCTGCTGGTCCCACGGGGGCCGGGGCGGCCGGCTCGGGATCGTCCAGTCCGGCGGCGGCGCGGCGGGCCGGTCGCTGTCCGGCGGCGGCGGGGTGGGCCGGTGGTGCGGGCCGCTGCCGCGCGCGGTGATCCGGCCGCGGACGTTCTCGGCGGCCATGACGTCGGCCCAGCGCTCGGGGTACTCGGAGGGCACGTCGAGGTCGTCGGCCTCGTCCGCCTCCCAGGACTCCTCCTCCGTCCCCTCGGCGAGGCCCAGCTCGCGCGCCCGCCGGGCCCGCTCGACGGCGCGCCGGGCGGCGACCTCGCGGACCACCGCGGCGGCGGCCTCCTCGTGGGCGCGCTCGTTCTCGGCGCGGGCGTCGGCGGTCTCCAGGGTGGGCCAGCGGCGGTCTATGGCGGCGTTCATCGCGGCGCCGATGAGGACGGCGAGCGCGACCACGCCGATCCACAGCAGGACGGCGACCGGCGCGGCCAGCGAGCCGTACACCGAGGGGCCCTCGACCGAGCTGACCAGGTAGAGGCGGAGCAGCACGCTGCACACCACCAGGACGACCAGGGCGACCAGGGCACCCGGGATGTCCTCGCGCCAGGGCGTGGAGACCGGGACGGCCAGGTGGTAGAGGGTGGTGAGGGAGACGATCAGCAGCAGGATCGCGGCGGGCCAGTAGAGCGCGTTGACGAGCCCGGCCGCGTCCGGCACCGCGGCGACCACCAGCCCGGGCCCGGCGACCAGCAGCGGCAGCACCAGCGAGCCGATCACCAGGGCCCCGAGATAGAGGAGCAGCGACATCAGCCGGGTCTTGACGATGCCGCGCTTGCCGTCGAGGCCGTACATGACGGTGATGGTGTCGATGAAGATGTAGAGCGCCCGGGAGCCGGACCAGAGCGAGAGCAGGAAGCCGATCGAGATGAGGTCCGGCCGGGTGTGGTCGAAGACGTCGTTCAGCAGCGGCACCACGACCTGCTGGATGGAGGACTCCGAGAGGACCGTCCCGGCTGCCGAGACGATGTCCTGCTTCAGCTTGTCGATGGTGCCGGCGCCGAGGAGCTCGTCGAGGTAGCCGAGGGTGCCGGCGAGGCAGAGCAGCAGGGGCGGGATCGACAGCAGGGTGAAGAAGGCGGCCTCCGCGGCGAGGCCGGTGACCCGGTACTCGACGCAGGTGTTGGTGGTGTCCTTGATCAGTTCCCAGGCGGTGCTGCGCCAGGTGACCTGCTTGGCCGCGCGCCGTGAGCCCTTGCCCCGTCGCCGGGTGGGCCGCTCGGGGTTCGGTCGGGTCGTATCGCCTGCTGCTTGCACAGGGCTAACGGTATCGGGCCGGGGGCGCTGCACTGATCTCCCCGGGCTGTGATGCGAACTCCGGCTCGGGCCGGGGGTACTCTCCGGCGAGCGGCGGCGATGCCGATCCGTCTCGGAATGCGACATCTTTGCGTCCAGAATACGGACGTTAGTGGACCGCGAGTCGGTCCCCGTGCGAATCTCTTGCCATGCCGAGCGCCGGAACCACCCTAGTAGGTCGACTCCACGTCGATCTCCTTCGCGTGTCCAGCGCCATCTGTCCGGTGACCTGAGCCACACCCCGCTGCCACCACCGCACCCGGCGCCACCACCCTCGCCGTCCCCGCTGACGCGGACGCGCAGGCGCCCACCGGCCACGGTCTCTGCTCCTCCCGGCCCTGATGAACCAGCAGGTCACAGCAGCACCGAACCGCCGAGCACCGCCCAGCGAACCACCCGGCGCCAGAGCCACCTGCCCCGAAGGACTTCACCATGGCCACCTCCCCCGAGACCGCCGAGCCCACGGCCGAGCGCCCCGCCGCGCGCCGACCCGCCGCCGCTCGCAAGGTGACCCGTCACCGCGGCGAGGGCCAGTGGGGCATGGGGCACTTCACCCCCCTGAACGCCAACGAGCAGTTCAAGAAGGACGACGACGGTCTCAATGTGCGGACACGCATTGAGACGATCTACGCGCACCGGGGCTTCGACTCCATCGACCCGGCCGACCTGCGCGGCCGGATGCGCTGGTGGGGTCTGTACACCCAGCGCAAGGAGGGCATCGACGGCGGCAAGACCGCGATCCTGGACCCGCACGAGCTGGACGCCGAGTACTTCATGCTCCGTGTGCGCATCGACGGCGGCCGGCTGACGGTCGCCCAGCTCCGCGCGATCGCCGAGGTCTCCGAGCAGTACGCCCGCAACACCGCCGACCTCACGGACCGCCAGAACGTCCAGTACCACTGGATCCGGATCGAGGACGTCCCGGCGATCTGGCAGAAGCTGGAGGCCGTCGGCCTGTCCACCACCGAGGCCTGCGGCGACACCCCGCGCGTCATCCTCGGCTCCCCGGTGGCCGGCATCTCCGAGGACGAGATCATCGACGGCACGCCCGCCATCGACGAGATCCAGCGCCGCTTCATCGGCAACAAGGACTTCTCCAACCTGCCGCGCAAGTTCAAGTCCGCCGTCTCCGGCTCCCCGCTGCTGGACGTCGCCCACGAGATCAACGACATCGCCTTCGTCGGCGTGGTGCACCCCGAGCACGGCCCCGGCTTCGACCTGTGGGTCGGCGGCGGCCTCTCCACCAACCCCAAGCTCGGCGTGCGGCTGGGCGCCTGGGTCCCGCTGGACGAGGTCGCGGACGTCTACGGCGGCGTCATCGGCATCTTCCGCGACTACGGCTACCGCCGGCTGCGCAACCGCGCCCGGCTGAAGTTCCTGGTCGCCGACTGGGGCGTGGAGAAGTTCCGCCAGGTCCTGGAGGACGAGTACCTCAAGTACCGGCTGGTCGACGGCCCCGCGCCGAAGGAGCCCTCCGGCCGCTGGCGCGACCACGTCGGCGTGCACCGGCAGAAGGACGGCCGCTACTACGTCGGCTTCGCCCCGCGGGTCGGCCGGGTCGACGGCAAGCTGCTCGGCCAGGTCGCCGACCTCGCCGCCGCCCACGGCAGCGACCGGCTGCGCACCACCGCCGAGCAGAAGATGATCGTCCTCGACATCGCCGAGGACCGCGTCGAGTCGCTGGTCGCCGGCCTGGAGGCGCTGGACCTGCGGGTCACCCCGTCGCCGTTCCGCCGCGGCACCATGGCCTGCACCGGCATCGAGTACTGCAAGCTCGCCATCGTCGAGACCAAGGAGCGCGGCCGCACGCTCATCGACGAGCTGGAGGAGCGCCTGCCGGACTTCGACGAGCCGCTGACCATCAACATCAACGGCTGCCCGAACGCCTGCGCCCGCATCCAGGTCGCCGACATCGGCCTCAAGGGCCAGCTGGTCACCGACGACGCGGGCAACCAGGTCGAGGGCTACCAGGTCCACCTCGGCGGCGCCCTCGGGCTGGAGGCCGGCTTCGGCCGCAAGGTCCGCGGCCTGAAGGTCACCAAGGACGGCCTGCCCGACTACGTCGAGCGCGTGCTGACCCGCTTCCGCGCCGACCGCACCGAGGGCGAGCGCTTCGCCCAGTGGGCGGCCCGCGCGAGCGAGGAGCAGCTGTCGTGAGCGAGCGTGCCGCACCCTTCCACTGCCCCTACTGCGGGGACGAGGATCTGCGCCCGTCCGAGGCCGGACACGGCGCCTGGGAATGCCACGGCTGCCGCCGGGCTTTCCAGTTGAAGTTCCTCGGCCTGCTGTCGACCACCCACGGGGGTACCGGACATGACCAGCGCGACTGACGTCGACCACGAGCGGCTCGCCGCCGAGGCGGCCCGCGAGCTGGAGGAGGCCGACGCGCAGGAGATCCTGCAGTGGGCCGCCGACACCTTCGGGAAGCGGTTCTGCGTCACCTCCTCGATGGAGGACGCCGTCGTGGCCCACCTCGCGTCCACCGTCCTGCCCGGCGTGGACGTGGTGTTCCTCGACACCGGCTACCACTTCGCCGAGACCATCGGCACCCGGGACGCCGTGGCCGCCGTCCTGCCGGTCAACGTCATCACCCTGACGCCGCGCCAGACGGTCGCCGAGCAGGACGCCCAGTACGGGCCGAACCTGCACGACCGCGACCCGGACCTCTGCTGCGCCCTGCGCAAGGTCGAGCCGCTCAACCGCGGCCTCGGCGGGTACGACGCCTGGGCCACCGGGCTGCGCCGCGACGAGTCGCCGACCCGTGCGAACACCCCGGTGGTCGCCTGGGACGCCAAGCGCCGCAAGGTGAAGCTGGCGCCGATCGCCCGCTGGACGCAGGAGGACGTGGACGCCTACGTCAACGCCAACGGCGTCCTGCTCAACCCGCTGCTGTGGGAGGGCTACACGTCCATCGGCTGCTCGCCGCTGTCGTGCACCCGCAAGCCCGGCGAGGGCGAGGACGCCCGGGCCGGCCGCTGGTCCGGGCTCGGCAAGACCGAGTGCGGCATCCACCTCTGACCACCCGCCACCACCACCCAGGAGAACCGACCGTGACCACAGCCACCACCCCGGCCGCCGACGGAGCCGCAGAGGCGGCCCGCCGGGCCGTCCCCTGCGAGCGCGGCGCCACGGTGTGGCTGACCGGTCTGCCGAGCGCGGGCAAGACCACGCTGGCCTTCGCGCTGGCCGAGCGGCTGCGCGCCGAGGGCCACCGGGTGGAGGTCCTCGACGGCGACGAGATCCGCGAGTTCCTCTCCAAGGGCCTCGGGTTCAGCCGCGAGGACCGCCACACCAACGTCACCCGGATCGGCTTCGTCGCCGAGAAGCTGGCCGCCAACGGCGTCAAGGTGCTGGCCCCGGTCATCGCCCCGTACGCCGACTCGCGGGCCGCCGTCCGCGCACGGCACGCCGAGCACGGCACCGACTTCCTGGAGATCCACGTCGCGACCCCGGTCGAGCTGTGCGCCGAGCGCGACGTGAAGGGCCTCTACGCCAAGCAGGCCGCCGGTGAGATCTCCGGCCTCACCGGTGTCGACGACCCGTACGAGGCGCCCGCGGACCCCGAGCTGCGCCTGCAGACCAGGGACCGCGCGGTGGCCGAGTCCGCCGCCGAGCTGCACGCCTTCCTGACCGAGAGGGGCCTCGCATGACGACCGCGACCCAGAACCTGGTGCACGCCGACGACACCCCCTTCGCGCTGTCCCACCTGGACGCGCTGGAGGCCGAGTCGGTGCACATCTTCCGCGAGGTCGCGGGGGAGTTCGAGCGCCCGGTGATCCTCTTCTCGGGCGGCAAGGACTCCATCGTCATGCTGCACCTGGCGCTGAAGGCGTTCTGGCCCGCCGCCGTGCCGTTCTCGCTGCTGCACGTCGACACCGGCCACAACTTCCCCGAGGTCATCGAGTACCGGGACCGCACCGCCGCCCGGCACAACCTGCGGCTGCACGTGGCGAGCGTGCAGGACTTCATCGACGACGGCCGGCTGCGCGAGCGCCCCGACGGCACCCGCAACCCGCTGCAGACCGTCCCGCTGCTGGACGCCATCGAGCGCAACCGCTTCGACGCGGTCTTCGGCGGCGGCCGGCGCGACGAGGAGAAGGCCCGCGCCAAGGAGCGGGTGTTCTCCCTGCGCGACGAGTTCGGCGCCTGGGACCCGCGCCGCCAGCGCCCCGAGCTGTGGTCGCTCTACAACGGCCGGCACGCCGTCGGCGAGCACGTGCGCGTCTTCCCGCTCTCCAACTGGACCGAGCTGGACGTGTGGCAGTACATCGAGCGGGAGGGCATCGAGCTCCCGGAGATCTACTACGCCCACCACCGCGACGTGTTCCAGCGCAACGGCATGTGGCTGACCGCCGGCGACTGGGGCGGGCCCAAGGAGCACGAGACGGTCGAGCGGCGCCTGATCCGCTACCGCACCGTCGGCGACATGTCCTGCACCGGCGCCGTCGAGTCCGAGGCCGCCACCAACGCCGACATCATCGCCGAGATCGCCGCCAGCCGCCTCACCGAGCGCGGCGCCACCCGCGCCGACGACAAGCTCTCCGAGGCCGCGATGGAAGACCGCAAGCGCGAGGGATACTTCTAATGAGCACCACCGTCGAGAACAGCGCCACCTCGCTGCTGCGCTTCGCCACCGCCGGATCCGTCGACGACGGCAAGTCCACCCTGGTCGGCCGGCTGCTGCACGACTCCAAGTCGGTGCTCGCCGACCAGCTGGAGGCCGTGGAGCACGCCTCGCGCAACCGCGGCCAGGACGCCCCGGACCTCGCCCTGCTCACCGACGGCCTGCGCGCCGAGCGCGAACAGGGCATCACCATCGACGTGGCGTACCGCTACTTCGCCACCCCGCGGCGGCGGTTCATCCTCGCCGACACCCCGGGCCACGTGCAGTACACCCGCAACATGGTGACCGGCGCGTCCACCGCCGAGCTCGCCGTCGTGCTGGTCGACGCCCGCAACGGCGTCGTCGAGCAGACCCGCCGGCACGCCGCCGTCGCCGCGCTGCTGCGCGTGCCGCACGTCGTCCTGGCCGTCAACAAGATGGACCTGGTCGGCTACGCCGAGCCGGTCTTCGCGGCCATCGCCGAGGAGTTCACCGCGTACGCGGCCTCGCTGGGCGTCAAGGACGTCGTCGCGGTGCCGATCTCGGCGCTGGCCGGCGACAACGTCGTCGAGCCGTCCGCGCACATGGACTGGTACGGCGGCCCCACCCTGCTGGAGCACCTGGAGACCGTGCCGGTCGGCAGCGACCCCAGCGAGGAGCCGGCCCGCTTCCCGGTCCAGTACGTGATCCGCCCGCAGACCGAGGAGCACCCCGACTACCGCGGCTACGCCGGCCAGCTGGCCTCCGGCGTGCTGCGGGTGGGCGACGCCGTGACGGTCCTGCCGTCCGGGCGCACCACCACCGTCGCCGGGATCGACGCGCTCGGCCGGTCCACCGACATCGCCTGGGCCCCCCAGTCGGTCACCGTCCGGCTCGCCGACGACATCGACGTCTCCCGCGGCGACCTGCTCGCGGCCGGCCCGGCCCCGGTGCCCACCAAGGACGTCGAGGCGACGGTCTGCCACCTCAGCGAGCGCCCGCTGCTCCCCGGTGCCAAGGTGCTGCTCAAGCACACCACCCGCACCGTGCGCGCGCTGGTCAAGGAGATCTCGTACCGGATCGACATCGACAGCCTCGACCGGCGCCCCGGTACCGAGGGGCTCCAGGTCAACGACATCGGCCACGTGGTGCTGCGCACCGCCGAGCCGCTGTCGCTCGACGACTACAGCGCCAACCGCCGGACCGGATCGTTCCTGCTGATCGACCCGGCCGACGGCACCACTCTCACCGCCGGCATGGCGGGCGAGGCCTTCGGGGCCGTGCCCGGCACGGCGACCACCGACGTACCCGACGAGGAGGACTGGGTCTGATGCCCAGCGAGGCGTTCTCGGGCATGGACAAGGAAGGCGGCCGCATCGGCAGCGGCGTCCTCGGCAGCGGCCAGGGCGGCCTGACCCGATGTGTGGGCCGACAGGGGCACTGATCCCCTGTCACCGGGCCGGCGCCTTCCCACAGCAGGCGCCGACCCGGCTTGCCCGGCGTCGCCCGATGCCGCAAGCACAACCTTCCGAACTCCCGCCCCGAGACCGCCTCCCGGCGGTCCCGTCCAGAACAGGACGCACCCATGGCACAGCACCACGCCTCCGCGCATAGCCGGCCCCGCCCCGCCGCCGGCCGGATCAGACGCTCCGCCGCCGCCACCGTGGCCGGGCTGACCGCCGTCGCCCTGCTGTCCGCCTGCGGCTACGGCTCCAAGAGCGAGGACAACAAGCCCAACAACGCCGCTGCCGCCGCGAATTCCTCCGGCGCCGCGAAGCTCTCCGCGGACACGGTGAAGATCGGCTACTTCGCCAACCTGACCCACGGCACCGCGCTGGTCGGCCTCCAGGAGGGCATCCTCCAGAAGGAGCTCGGCGGCACCCAGATCAAGACCCAGGTCTTCAACGCGGGACCGGCCGAGATCGAGGCGCTGAACGCCGGCTCCATCGACATCGGCTGGATCGGCCCCTCCCCGGCCATCAACGGCTACACCAAGTCCGAGGGCAAGTCCCTGAAGATCATCGGCGGTTCGGCCTCCGGCGGCGTCAAGCTGGTGGTCAACCCCGAGAAGATCGCCACCCTGGACGACCTCAAGGGCAAGAAGATCGCGACCCCGCAGATCGGCAACACCCAGGACGTCGCGCTCCTCAACTACCTGGCCGGCAAGGGCTACAAGGTCGACGCCCAGTCCGGCGCCGGCGACGTCTCCGTCGTCCGCTCGGACAACAAGGTCACCCCGGACGCCTACAAGCAGGGATCCATCGACGGCGCCTGGGTGCCCGAGCCGACCGCCTCCAAGCTGGTCACCCTCGGGGCGAAGGTCCTCCTCAACGAGAAGGACCTCTGGCCGGACAAGAAGTTCGTGATCACCAACATCATCGTCTCGCAGAAGTTCCTCAAGGAGCACCCGGACGTGGTCGAGGCCGTCCTGCGCGGCTCGGTGAACACCAACGCCTTCATCAAGGCCAACCCCGACAAGGCCAAGTCGATCGCCAACGAGGCCATCAAGAAGGAGGCCGGCAACGCGCTGGAGCCGGCCGTCCTCGACCCGGCCTGGCAGGACATCGACTTCCTGGACGACCCGCTCGCCGGCACCCTCCAGAAGGAGGCCGACAACGCTGTGACCGCCGGCCTGCTCAAGAAGCCGAACCTCAACGGCATCTACGACCTCACCCTGCTCAACAAGGTCCTCCAGGCCAAGGGCCAGAGCCCCGTGGCGGACGCCGGGCTCGGCACCAAGTAGCGCACCGCACCACCGACTCGCACCACGGGTAGGGGCGCCGCTGCGCTCAAGCTCCGCGGTCCGGACCCCCGCCCGCCCGGTCGATGCCCAGTCACGGGCCGGGCGGGGCCGGACCCCGGCTCCCACTTCGCCACCTCCCTCCCCGCCCGCCGACGGCGGGGAGGGGCCCATGACCGCCCCCCGGCCCCGGCCGGGAGGTGCCCCCAGAAGCAGGAGGTGCCCGGATGACCCCGGCACTGACCACCTCGGAAGACGCTCCCGGCGTCGAGGCCCGGGGCGGCGCCCATGCCGTCCGGCTCTCGCACGTGCACAAGTCCTTCGGCCGCGCCGGCGCCGCGACCCACGTCCTGGACGACATCACCCTCGACGTCGCGCCCGGCGAGTTCGTGACGCTGCTCGGCGCGTCCGGCTGCGGCAAGTCCACCCTGCTCAACCTGGTCGCCGGACTCGACAAGCCCAGCCAGGGCACCATCGAGGTGTCCGGCGGCCGGCCCGCGCTGATGTTCCAGGAGCACGCCCTCTTCCCCTGGCTCACCGCCGGCAAGAACATCGAACTCTCCCTCCGGCTCAACGGCGTCCCCCGCGCCGAGCGCCGCGCCGAGGCCGAGCGCCTGCTCGAGCTCGTCCGCCTCGGCGGCTCGTACGACAAGCGGGTGCACGAGCTCTCCGGCGGCATGCGCCAGCGCGTCGCGATGGCCCGCGCGCTCGCCCAGGGCAGCTCCGTGCTGCTGATGGACGAGCCCTTCGCCGCGCTCGACGCCATCACCCGCGACGTCCTGCACGACGAGATCACCCGGATCTGGGCCGAACGGCAGCTCACCGTCCTGTTCGTCACCCACAACGTCCGCGAGGCCGTCCGGCTCGCCCAGCGCGTCGTCCTGCTCTCCTCCCGCCCCGGCCGGGTCGCCCGCGAATGGCGGATCGACCTGCCGCAGCCGCGCCGCATCGAATCCACCGGCGTCGCCGACCTGTCCATCGAGATCACCGAAGAACTGCGTGGGGAGATCCGTCGCCATGGCCAGCACTGAGACCACCCCCGTCCTCGACAAGCGCGCCCCCGCCGCCGACACTGCCGGTGTCGAAGCCGGCCTGGACGCGCTGGACACCGTCGTCGTCGAGAAGCGCTCCACCGGCGAGGTGCTGCGGCAGAAGGTGCTGCCCCCGCTGCTCGGCGTGCTGCTCGTCCTCGCCGTCTGGCAGGGCGCCTACAGCCTGGAGCTCACCAGCTCCTACAAGCTCCCCAGCCCTGCCGACGTCGCGGCCTCCTTCGGCGAGCTCTGGAGCCAGGGCACGCTGTTCTCGATCATCTGGACCAGCGTCTGGCGCGGCATCTCCGGCTTCGTCGTCGCCGTCGCCATCGGCACCCCGATCGGCCTCCTGGTCGCCCGGGTCAAGCCGATCCGGGCCGCCCTCGGCCCCGTGCTCTCCGGCCTCCAGTCCCTCCCCTCGGTCGCCTGGGTGCCCGCCGCCGTCATCTGGCTCGGCATCAACGACTCGATGATGTACGCGGTCATCCTGCTCGGCGCCGTCCCCTCCATCGCCAACGGCCTGGTCGCCGGCATCGACCAGGTGCCGCCGCTGTTCCTGCGGGCCGGCCGCACCCTCGGCGCCTCCGGCCTCACCGGCGCCCGGCACATCCTGCTGCCCGCCGCCCTCCCCGGCTACATCGCGGGCCTCAAGCAGGGCTGGGCCTTCTCCTGGCGCTCCCTGATGGCCGCCGAACTCGTCGCCTCCTCCCCCGACCTCGGCCTCGGCCTCGGCCGGTACCTGGAGAACTCCCGCGAGTTCTCCGACATGCCCGGCGTCCTGCTCGGCATCATCCTCATCCTCTTCGTCGGCATCGCCATCGAACTGCTGGTGTTCGCCCCGATCGAGCGCCGCGTCCTGCGCAACCGCGGCCTGCTGGCCTCCGTCAAGTAGGGCACCCGCGCATGCACCGCACGCACGACCGCAGGCTGTCCGCCGCCCCCGCCACCCCGGCGGCGGCGGGCGGCCCCGCGCTGCTGCTCATCGCCCACGGCAGCCGCGACCCCCGGCACGCCGCCACCGTCGCCGCGCTGGTCGACCGGGTCCGCGCACTGCGCCCCGGGCTGGAGACCGCCACCGCCTACCTGGACCACTGCGCCCCGCGCATCCCCCAGGTCACCGCCCGGCTCGACGACGCCGTGGCCGTCCCGCTTCTGCTCAACCGTGCCTACCACGCCAAGCACGACATCCCCGCCGCCCTGCACGAGGCCGGCGCCGGCCGGCTCCCCGTCGCGGACGTCCTCGGCCCCTCCCCGCTGCTGCTCGACGCACTCGACCGGCGCCTCGCCGACACCGGCCTCGACACCGCCTCCCCCGCCGTCCGGGCGGGCACCGGCATCGTCCTCGCCGCCGCCGGCTCCTCCGACCCCGCCGCCGACGCCGCCACCCGGGCCCTCGCCGACGCCTGGCGCCGCAGCCGGGGCTGGGCCGCCGTCGAGGTCGCGTACGCCTCCGCCGCCGGCCCCCGGGTGCCGGACGCCCTGGGCGCGCTCCGCCGCCGGCCCGGCGTCCGCCGCACCGCGGTCTCCCCCTACCTGCTCGCCCCCGGCCGCCTCCCCGACCGCATCGCCGAGGCCGCCGCCGACGCCGGCAGCGACCTCCTCGCCGACGTCCTCGGCGCCGCCCCCGAGGTCGCCCGCCTCCTCCTCCACCGCTACACCCGGGCCCTCGCCCACCGCACCACCGCCACCCCCCTCCCCGCCCTCACCGCCTGACCGGAGCCGTCAGGACGCCGTGCGGTGCTGGTACTCGGCCACGGCAGCGGTGATCACACTCAGCGGCACCGACGCCTCCTGGTCCGCGATCGCCGCTTCGATCCACTCCCGCATGATCGCGGTCGGCTTGACCCCGCGCGCCCGGGCCCTTCTGCGGACCTCGTCCATCACCGGCTTCGGGAGCCGGAGGGACGTCGTGATCATCACCGACTCCGCCTCCCGGACCGGTCCCTGCTCGGCGCTCGCGATCTCCTCCTCGGTCAGCTCGTGCGTGTCGTAGTACTCGGCGACCGTCTCGTCGGCCCCGCCGTGATCAGTCATCTCCACCTCAACTCGTCCGCTTGAGGAACAAGCGCCTCTCGGTGCTCGCGTGGCGCAGTACCAGGCCGACCGGACGGCCGCACTGTCCACCAGCACCACCAACAGGTGACGCCCGGCATCCGTCACTCCGAGACAGAGCGTCGAACCACCACGTCCGGCGGTGAACCAGTGCGGGCGTGTGAAGACGACCTGCTCGACCTGCTCCGGTGTCACTCCGTGCCGAGCGATGTGCCCCTCGGACTTCTCGGTCCAGTAGATCTCACTATGCACGACACCGAACGTGTTGCAAACGCAATGCGCGACACCACCCCGAATCACCCCGACGGGAGACGGCGCTCGAAGCCCGCTGCCAGGGCGAGGAGCGCCGGGAGGGCGCCCCCCAAACCAAGGGCGGGCCGGTGGTGGTTGGAGTAGGGGTGGA
>NZ_JBSGXP010000143.1:0-21919 GCF_053610105.1 Kitasatospora sp. NPDC054939
GCCCACGGCAGAGGGCCGGTACCCCCGCGGGGGTACCGGCCCTCTGCCGTGCGGTGCGCCCGGTCAGCCGGCGACCAGGGCGGCCACCGTGCCGACCAGGCCGCTCGCCTTGGGGGCGCGCGGGTAGGGGTTGGTGCTCGCGCAGTTGAGCACCTGGTACTCGGGCTTCGCCCGGTTCGCCTCGTCCTTGCGGGTCTTCTCGGCCTGGTCGTAGACCTTCGGCTCGGCCGCGTCCTCGCACTTCTGGACGAACGGGGAGCACGCGCCGTCGACGCCGCGCAGGACCTGTGCCGAGTAGGCGAGGGCGCCCTGGCCGTCTATTCGCTCGCCGTCGAAGGGCATGTACTTGCTGCCCGTGGCGGAGCCCGCCATGCCGAACAGCAGGCCGATCGAGCAGAGTGCGGCGAGCGCGATCCGCCGGGGCGTCCGCTCGAAGGCCGGGACGGCGGGGGCGCCCTCGGCCAGCCGGCGGCGGGTCTTCCAGCGCTCGGTGCCGAGGTAGGCCGCCAGGCCGGTGAGCACCACGAAGCAGTACAGCAGCTGCTGGTTGGTGCGGGGGTAGAGCATCACGGCCTGGTTCTCGAACAGCTGCGAGGCGTACCAGTAGCGCATCAGGAAGGCGCTCGCCGCGGCCGCCGCGGCGGCCAGCACGACCGCGTTGCGCGGGCCCAGGCCGAGGGCCGCCGCCGCACCGACCAGCAGCAGGATCGCGAACAGGCCGACTCCGCCGATCTCCCCGGGCGGCGGCCAGCCACTGAGGCCGAGGTTCCCGGGGACGTCGCTGCCCCACATGGTGAAGAACGTCGGCTCGGTGTACACGTCGAAGTAGCAGTAGCGGTCGACCGCGCCGCCGGCCGCGGAGAGGAACCGGGTCAGGTAGAAGCCGGCCACCGCCACGAAGCCCAGCACGGTCGTGCCGATCAGCACCAGGGCCGTCATGAGGGCGCGGGTGCCGAGGGTGCGCCACTGGCGGTACAGCAGCACCACGCCGAGCAGCATCAGACCGGCCGCGGACCAGACGAACCAGCCGGAGTAGAGCAGGAACAGCAGGCCCAGCACCGCGCCGGTGCCCCCGCCGAGGAGCGCGGCGGTGCGGCGGCCGAGCAGGTGCGAGCGCTGGATCAGCTGCAGCAGCTTGGCGAGCAGCGGCAGCAGCCCGACCAGGACGATCGTGGTGTACGGCTTGTACGGGTCGGTCAGCGGCAGCGAGGCGGTGACGCCGATGCCGAGCGCCCACAGCGGGGGCAGCAGCAGCCGCCAGGCCAGGTAGGCGACCGGGCCGAGCAGGGCTATGAACACCAGGCTGACCATCTTCAGCGCCTCGCCGGGGTTGGCGTCGGTGAAGTGCTCGGTGTACCAGGCCAGCAGGTTCGGGAAGAGCGGCGGGTAGGTGTCGTCGATCGGCTGGCCGTGGACGAGGTTGAAGGCCCAGCCCTGGAGGACGCCGGAGTCGCCGCCCTGGCCGCCGAGCGGCCAATCGGTGCCGCGCAGTGCCAGTGCCACCGCGGCCGCGACGAGACCGCTGGAGAAGCCCGCGAAAACGGCGGCGGCGAATTGCAGCGGAAGGGCCCGCCAACGGCGCATGGCCGGCATCAGGAGGATCAGCGTGGCACCCATCCCGAGCAGCAGGAACAACTGCAGCGCGGCGAGACCGCTGACCTGTCCGGCCCGCACCATCGGGTTGATGTCGATGAATCGCGAGACCCATGTTGTGAGCATGGCGACGATAACGGCCGTCGCCCCCTCCGCAAGCAGCCACCAGCGCGACCCCTGACGGCCCGTCGCGCGGTGCCGGCTGCGCGACGGTGCGGGTGGGGGTGATTGCAGTTGCGCTGCCCCACCCGGAAGGTTGGGAAGGCTGATGGTCATCTCCGGCGAGCCTTTCGGAACCCGTCAACACGGGTGGCGACATGTCAACCCAAGAGATTACAGTAGGCCGCCGCAAGCCTGGCTCGCATGCCCACTATTCACGCGGCGCCGACATCTCGGACATTCCCCGGTAATTCATTGCGCGGTTGCCCGGTCGCGACATTTCTTTGTATCGGAATTCCCGAACCGTTGCCCGTCCGGTCGTCCGGGGGGAGCGGATCGGGCACCCGCCGAGGGCGGCCGGCCCGCGCCGGGCGCCCGGCGGACGGGTGTACCGGCTCAACGCCGACGGCGGAGTACTGGTTGACTGGGTACGCCTGGCTGGCCGCGGCCGGGTAGCACCGGAGCGCGTTCCAAGATCAGGAGGTGCGGCGCCTACATGAGCGTCGATTTCGTCATCCCGTACTACGGGGACCCGGAGTACCTGTTCGCCACCATCGACAGCATCCGCGCCCAGCACCAGCAGGACTGGCGGCTGACCGTCGTCGACGACCAGTACCCCGGCTTCCGGGCCCTGGAGTACATCGAGAGCCTGGGTGACGACCGGATCCGCTACCTCCGCAACGAGGAGCGGCTGGGCCCCAACGGCAACACCTACAAGGCCTCGACCCTGGCGGAGCGCGAGTTCGTCTCCATGATGGGCGCCGACGACCTGCTGGAGCCGGACTACCTGGACGTCGTGCTGGAGCGCCTGCGCGCCGACCCGGACGCCATCGCCGTCCAACCCGGCGTGCGGATCATGGACAGCGACGGCACCCTGATCACCGCCGTGGGCATGGGCGACAAGGTGAAGCGCCGGATCAGCGCCCCCGCCCGCAAGGCCGGCGTGATCGGCGGCGAGGACGCCGTGAAGAGCCTGCTGTCCGGCAACTGGCTGTACACGCCCTCGCTCACCTACCGCCGGTCGGCGCTGTCGAAGATCCCGTACCGCCCCGACATCGACGCCATCCACGACCTCGCCTTCATCGTCGACATGCTGATGGAGGGCGGCAACCTGCTGGTCGACGAGCGCCTGGTGTTCCGCTACCGCCGCCACCAGGCCAGCGACTCCTCCAACCGGGTGAAGGACGGCAAGCGCTTCGACGAGGAGCTGCACTACTACTCGCTGATCGCCAAGGAGCTCCGGGCCAAGGGCTGGCACGCCGCCGCCAAGTCCGCGGACCGGCACATCTCCTCCCGGCTGCACGCCCTGATGGTCGCCGTCGGCAGGCTCGGCGCCGGTGACCTCTCGCACGCCGGGGCCATGGTCGGCCGGGCGATCCGCAGCAGCTGACCGCCCACCGGCGCCCCTTCTGGAAGAGAAACACATGACAGATCTGGCCACCCGCCCGGTCGACGACCCCGGGCCCGACCTGCCCGGGTCGGGCGACACCGCGGCCACCTCCGGCTCCTCCCTGCCGGGCCTGCTGACCAGGCCGTGGGCCGTCCGCACGGCCGAGGCCGCGGTCGCCGTGGCGTTCGCCCTCGGCTTCGCGTACCTCTGCACGCGCATCGACGTCAATCCGCTCAACCGCATCGGCCAGGTCAGCGGCCTGGCGCTGCTCCAGCAGTACGCCGCGATCGTCGGCCTGCCGGTGCTCGCGGTGCTGCTGTACGCCGCCCACCGGGGGAGCCTGGCCCGCTACCAGCTCGTCCAGCGGCTGGTCTGCGCCGCGGTCGCCGGTCTGTCCACCGGTGCGGTGGCGGGCGGCATCGTGGTCGCCCTGAACGGCACCCAGTGGGGCCTGGGCGGCCAGGAGGGAGACCCCGGCAACCTGATCGGCATGGCCAACGACATGCTGCGCGGCGAGGGCCTGCCCGGGGTCTACCCGCCCGGCTTCCCGGCGCTGCTGGCGATCTGGTCGAAGCTGTTCTACGGCGGCATCGGCGGTGGCGGCTACGCGATGAAGGACGTTCAGCTGCTCTGCAGCGCGCTGGTCGGCCCGATGGCGTACCTGTCCTGGCGGCTGCTGCTGCGGCCGTTCTGGGCGCTGCTGATCGCCGTTCCGGCGGCGATCCTGTTCCTGGACCCGATCCGGCCGTACAGCCACGTCACCATGATCGTGATGGTGCCGCTGCTGGTCGGCTGCCTGCGCGAGCTGCGGCGGGCGCCGGAGAACACGCTGCGGTCCAACCTGCTTCGGGGCACCGGCTTCGGGGTCGCCTTCGGCCTGATGTTCCTCTGGTACTCGGGCTGGTTCATCTGGGCGGCGCCGGGCGTCTTCGTGCTGACGCTGTTCCTGATCCCGTGGCGCAAGGGCGCCGCGAAGCTGAAGCCGACTCTGGTGTTCACCGGCGTCACGCTGCTCAGCGCGGGCATCGTCGGCTCGCCGCTGCTGTACCAGCTGGTGATGCTGGGCGCGGAGGCCAAGGACCGCTACGCCTACCTCTCGGTGTACATCGACCCGGCGTACATCATGGGCTGGGCCTCCGACCGCACCGGCCGGCTGAACTACCACGAGTGGCCGTGGCGCGGCGAGCTCGCCGGGCAGAGCGCCTACACCCTGCTGCTGCTGGCCGGCGCGGCGCTGGCGCTGGGCCTGGGGCTGCGCAGCCTCGCGGTCCGCACGGTCGCGGCGACGCTGATCAGCTCCTGGCTGCTGCGCTTCTGGTTCGCCTCGCACATGGCACAGGAGAAGGCGATCCAGCTCTACCCGCGCACCACCTGGATCATCCTGTACAGCCTGATGATCCTCGCGGTGCTCGGCCTGATGTTCGCGGTGCAGCGCGGTACCGGCTGGGCCAAGACGCTGCTGCGGGCCGGCGGCGGCGAGGAGGCCGCGGCGAAGGTGCGCCCGGCGGTCACCGGGCGGCTGGTGGCGGGCGCGGTCTGCGCGCTCGCGCTGTTCGCCACGATGTCGGCCTCCTGGTCGGCGGACCGCTACATGCCGAGCACCGACCCCAAGGTGATCGACATGGGCGTGGACGCCTGGCGGGCCCACATCCTGGTCAACCGCAACGGCAAGTGCCCCAAGTACGACCCGGCCGGTCCGACCGACTGCGCCCCGGTCAACATGCAGCTCAAGGAGTACAACAACGAGCCGGACAAGGGCCGGCTCTGGTGCGCCAACGTGGACGGCGAGGAGTGGGCCCTGGTCTGCGGCTCGAAGCGGCCCTGGTGACCTGCGGCGCGCGGGCCGCGGCGGGGCGCTGACGCCCGGCGCCCGGCGACCACCCGGTCGGGGCCGGTGGGGGAGACCCCCACCGGCCCCGATTGGCATTTCGGCTGCTCCATGTGGCAGTATGTCCAAGTTGCTCGGTTGAGTGCCGATGCTGCGCGCCTCCCGCCGGGAGGACTGGAAGCGAGTCCCATGTACTCGTCGTTCCCGTGATGGCCGTTCATGTGTTCACGTGAAGTGTGTGAATGCAGTGGTGTGTAGTCGACACCGCGGCAGCTGCGGGGCGGACGTACGGGAATCTTCCGGGAAGCGTGGGCGGGGCCTCGACCCGGCGCCTGGTGGGTGCAAGACCTGCCGAACCCGTGGGAGATCCGCGAGAGGGTGACCTCTTCCGGATTTTTTGCAAGCGAGAGGGCGACACGCCCGACCGCGGGGGTCGGAGGTAACCACTCGGGGGCGCCGCTGGGGAAGTCCACCCGGACGAACCCGGCCGTAGTAGCAGCGACGACAGAAGGACTACGAAGTAGCCATGGCGGGACAGAAGATCCGCATCCGGCTCAAGGCCTACGACCACGAGGTCATCGACTCCTCGGCGAAGAAGATCGTCGAGACGGTGATTCGCACTGGTGCGCAGGTCGCGGGCCCGGTGCCGCTGCCCACTGAGAAGAACGTGTACTGCGTCATCCGCTCGCCGCACAAGTACAAGGACTCGCGCGAGCACTTCGAGATGCGTACTCACAAGCGTCTGATCGACATCCTCGACCCCACGCCGAAGACGGTTGACTCGCTGATGCGTCTCGACCTGCCGGCCGGTGTCGACATCGAGATCAAGCTCTGAGAGGCGCACCGAAGATGGCAAAGCAGATGAAGGGCATCCTGGGCGAGAAGCTCGGCATGACCCAGGTCTGGGACGAGAACAACCGGGTGGTTCCGGTGACCGTCGTCAAGGCCGGGCCGAATGTCGTGACCCAGGTCCACACCGCCGACAGCCCGGCCGGCTACGACGCCGTCCAGATCGGCTTCGGCGAGATCGACCCCCGCAAGGTGAACAAGCCCCTCGCGGGCCACTTCGCCAAGGCCGGTGTCACCCCGCGCCGCCACCTGGTCGAGCTCCGTACCTCGGACGCGTCCGAGTACACCCTGGGCCAGGAGATCACCGCCGAGCTGTTCGAGGCGGGTGTCAAGGTCGACGTGACCGGCACCTCCAAGGGCAAGGGCTTCGCCGGTGTCATGAAGCGTCACAACTTCAAGGGCCTCGGCGCCGGTCACGGCACCCAGCGCAAGCACCGTTCGCCCGGTTCCATCGGTGGCTGCGCCACCCCGGGCCGCGTGTTCAAGGGTCTGCGCATGGCCGGTCGGATGGGTCACGAGCGTGTGACCACCCAGAACCTGACCGTGCACGCGGTCGACGCGGAGAAGGGCCTGCTGCTCATCAAGGGCGCCGTCCCGGGCCCGAACGGCGGCCTCGTCCTCGTCCGCACCGCGGCGAAGGGGCTGTGAGGAAATGAGCACCATTGACATCCTGTCGCCGGCTGGCGACAAGACCGGCAGCGTCGAGCTGCCGGCCGAGATCTTCGACGCGAAGGTCAGCGTTCCGCTGATGCACCAGGTCGTCGTGGCGCAGCTCGCTGCGGCCCGTCAGGGCACCCACAAGACCAAGACTCGTGGCGAGGTCCGTGGCGGCGGCAAGAAGCCGTACCGTCAGAAGGGCACCGGCCGCGCCCGTCAGGGCTCGACCCGTGCGCCGCAGTTCGCCGGCGGTGGCGTCGTGCACGGTCCCGTGCCGCGCGACTACTCGCAGCGGACCCCGAAGAAGATGATCGCCGCCGCCCTCCGCGGTGCGCTCACCGACCGGGCCCGCCACAACCGCATCCACGTCGTCACCGACGTGACCGCGACCGAGGCGCCGTCGACCAAGGCCGCCAAGAGCCTGTTCGGCAAGATCACCGACCGCAAGAACGTCCTCCTGGTCGTCGAGCGTGCGGACGAGCTGGGCCTCAAGTCCGCTCGCAACCTGCCGAACGTGCACATCCTGGACGCCGGTCAGCTGAACACCTACGACGTGCTCGTCTCCGACGATGTGGTCTTCACCCAGGCCGCCTTCGAGCGTTTCGTGGCCGGTCCGGCCGCGTCCGCCAAGGCCGTTGCCGCTGAGGGCGAGCTCGAAGGGAGCGCCGCCTGATGAGCGACGTTACGAGCAAGACGTTCACGGACCCCCGTGACGTCCTGGTGAAGCCGGTTATCTCCGAGAAGAGCTACAGCCTCCTCGACGAGAACAAGTACACGTTCATCGTGTCGCCGGGCGCCAACAAGACCCAGATCAAGCAGGCCGTCGAGGCGGTCTTCTCGGTCAAGGTCGAGGCTGTCAACACGATCAACCGTCAGGGCAAGCGCAAGCGCTCCAAGACGGGCTTTGGCAAGCGCAAGGACACCAAGCGCGCCATCGTGACGCTGGCCGAGGGCAACCGCATCGACATCTTCGGTGGTCCGGTCTCCTGACAAGGGGATCGTGATCGTCGATAAGGACGAGGACGAGAGAGCCAAATGGGCATCCGCAAGTACAAGCCGACTACGCCGGGCCGTCGTGGCTCCAGCGTGGCCGACTTCGTAGAAATCACGCGGTCCACGCCGGAGAAGTCGCTGGTTCGCCCCCTGCACAGCAAGGGCGGCCGTAACAACGCCGGTCGTGTCACCGCTCGCCACCAGGGTGGCGGTCACAAGCGCGCCTACCGCGTGATCGACTTCCGTCGTCACGACAAGGACGGCGTGCCGGCCAAGGTCGCGCACATCGAGTACGACCCGAACCGCACCGCGCGCATCGCGCTCCTGCACTACGTGGACGGCGAGAAGCGCTACATCATCGCGCCGCGCGGCATCGCGCAGGGCGACCGGATTGAGAACGGCCCCGGCGCCGACATCAAGCCCGGCAACAACCTGCCGCTGCGCAACATCCCGGTCGGTACCACCATTCACGCGGTGGAGCTGCGTCCCGGTGGCGGTGCCAAGCTGGCCCGTTCCGCGGGTTCCGGCATCCAGCTGCTGGCTCGTGAGGGCAAGATGGCGCACCTGCGCATGCCCTCCGGCGAGATCCGCCTGGTTGACGCGCGCTGCCGCGCCACGGTCGGCGAGGTCGGCAACGCCGAGCAGTCGAACATCAACTGGGGCAAGGCCGGCCGTATGCGCTGGAAGGGCGTTCGCCCGACCGTGCGTGGTGTGGCCATGAACCCGATCGACCACCCGCACGGTGGTGGTGAGGGCAAGACCTCCGGTGGTCGCCACCCGGTCTCGCCGTGGGGTAAGCCCGAGGGCCGTACCCGTCGCCCGAACAAGGCGTCGGACAAGCTCATCGTGCGCCGCCGCAAGACCAACAAGAAGCGCTAGGAGCAGGTCAGATGCCGCGCAGTCTTAAGAAGGGCCCCTTCATCGACGGCCACCTCATCAAGAAGGTGGACGTTCAGAACGAGGCGGGTACCCAGAACGTCATCAAGACCTGGTCCCGTCGCTCCGTGATCAGCCCGAGCATGCTCGGTCACACGATCGCGGTTCACGATGGTCGCAAGCACGTCCCGGTGTTCGTCACCGAGTCGATGGTCGGCCACAAGCTGGGCGAGTTCGCTCCGACCCGCACCTTCCGCGGCCACGTCAAGGACGACCGCAAGTCGAAGCGTCGCTAGTCGCCTGAGCTTCACCGCCAGAACGACTCAATGACTTACTCCATTAAGGGGACAACCATGGAAGCCAGGGCCCAGGCGCGGTACATCCGCGTCACGCCCATGAAGGCCCGCCGCGTGGTGGACCTCATCCGTGGCCTGAACGCCACGGAGGCCCAGGCCGTCCTGCGTTTCGCTCCGCAGGCCGCCACCGTGCCGGTCGGCAAGGTGCTCGACAGCGCCATTGCCAACGCCGTGCACAACTACAACCACAACAACGTGGACGACCTCGTGATCAGCGAGGCGTACGTTGACGAGGGCCCGACCCTGAAGCGGTTCCGGCCGCGCGCCCAGGGCCGTGCCTACCGGATCCGCAAGCGGACCAGCCACATCACCGTGGTCGTCAGCAGCAAGGAAGGGACCCGGTAATGGGCCAGAAGGTTAACCCGCACGGGTTCCGCCTCGGCATCAGCACGGACTTCAAGTCCCGCTGGTACGCCGACAAGCTGTACAAGGACTACGTCAAGGAAGACGTTGCCATTCGTCGCATGATGACGAAGGGCATGGAGCGCGCCGGCATCTCCAAGGTCGAGATCGAGCGCACCCGCGACCGCGTCCGCGTGGACATCCACACCGCTCGCCCCGGCATCGTCATCGGCCGCCGTGGCACCGAGGCCGACCGCATCCGCGGCGACCTTGAGAAGCTGACCGGCAAGCAGGTCCAGCTGAACATCCTCGAGGTCAAGAACCCCGAGCTGGACGCCCAGCTCGTGGCTCAGGGCGTCGCGGAGCAGCTGTCCTCGCGCGTCTCCTTCCGCCGTGCCATGCGCAAGTCGATGCAGGGCACCATGAAGTCCGGCGCCAAGGGCATCAAGGTCCAGTGCTCCGGTCGTCTCGGCGGCGCCGAGATGAGCCGTTCGGAGTTCTACCGCGAGGGTCGCGTGCCGCTGCACACCCTCCGTGCGAACGTCGACTACGGCTTCTTCGAGGCCAAGACGACCTTCGGCCGCATCGGCGTGAAGGTCTGGATCTACAAGGGCGACGTCAAGAACATCGCCGAGGTCCGCGCTGAGAACGCCGCTGCCCGCTCGGGCAACCGCCCGGCCCGTCCCGAGGGTGGTCGTCCCGCCCGCGGTGGCGAGCGCCGTGGTGGCGAGCGCGGTGGCCGCGGCCGTCGTCCCGCCGCTGCCGAGGCCCCCGCGGCCCCGGCCGCCGAGGCTCCGGCTGCCGAGAACACCGGAACGGAGGCCTGACCGCAATGCTGATCCCCCGTCGGGTCAAGCACCGCAAGCAGCACCACCCGAAGCGCCGCGGCGCTGCCAAGGGTGGCACCGAGCTGGCGTTCGGCCAGTTCGGCATCCAGGCCGTGACCCCGGCCTACGTGACGAACCGTCAGATCGAGTCCGCTCGTATCGCGATCACCCGTCACATCCGCCGTGGCGGCAAGGTCTGGATCAACATCTACCCGGACCGCCCGCTCACCAAGAAGCCGGCCGAGACCCGCATGGGTTCCGGTAAGGGTTCGCCGGAGTGGTGGATCGCGAACGTGCACCCGGGTCGGGTCATGTTCGAGCTGTCGTACCCGAACGAGAAGGTCGCTCGTGAGGCGCTCACCCGCGCCGCTCACAAGCTTCCGATGAAGTGCCGGATCGTCCGGCGCGAGGACGGTGAGAGCTGATGTCGGCCGCTACCAAGGCTGCTGAGCTTCGTCAGCTGGACAACGAGGCCCTCGTTGCCAAGCTCCGCGAGGCCAAGGAGGAGCTGTTCAACCTCCGCTTCCAGGCGGCGACCGGGCAGCTCGACAACCACGGACGGCTCAAGCTCGTCCGTAAGGACATCGCGCGGATCTACACCCTGATGCGCGAGCGCGAGCTGGGCATCGAGACGGTGGAGAACGCCTGATGACTGAGAACACCAACGAGACGCGCGGTTTCCGCAAGACCCGTGAGGGTCTCGTCGTCAGCGACAAGATGGACAAGACCGTCGTCGTCGCCGTCGAGGACCGCGTCAAGCACGCTCTGTACGGCAAGGTCATCCGCCGTACGAACAAGCTGAAGGCGCACGACGAGCAGAACGCGTGCGGTGTCGGCGACCGTGTCCTCCTGATGGAGACCCGGCCGCTGTCCGCGACGAAGCGCTGGCGCGTCGTCGAGATCCTCGAGAAGGCCAAGTAACGAAGCCGATGAGGTACGGCCGTATGTGCACCGGATCCACGGATGCCGGTGTGAGCAGCGGCCGGCCCGTCGACTCTCGTTGACGATCAGGAGAAAGCTGTGATCCAGCAGGAGTCGCGACTGCGTGTCGCCGACAACACGGGTGCCAAGGAGATCCTCTGCATCCGCGTTCTCGGTGGCTCCGGTCGCCGCTACGCCGGAATCGGGGACGTCATCGTCGCAACCGTCAAGGACGCGATCCCCGGTGGCTCGGTGAAGAAGGGTGACGTCGTCAAGTGCGTCGTCGTTCGTACCGTGAAGGAGCGCCGTCGTCCGGACGGCTCGTACATCCGGTTCGACGAGAACGCCGCCGTCGTCCTCAAGAACACCGAGGGTGACCCCCGTGGCACCCGCATCTTCGGCCCGGTGGGCCGCGAGCTGCGCGACAAGAAGTTCATGAAGATCATCTCGCTGGCGCCGGAGGTGCTCTAATCTCATGGCGAACAGCATGAAGATCAAGAAGGGTGACCTGGTTCAGGTCATCACCGGCAAGGACAAGGGCAAGCAGGGCAAGGTCATTCAGGCCCTGCCGGCTGAGCAGAAGGTCCTGGTCGAGGGTGTGAACCGGGTCAAGAAGCACACCAAGCCGGGTCCGGGTACTCAGGGTGGCATCGTCACCGTCGAGGCCCCGGTGCACGTCTCCAACGTCCAGCTGGTCGTGGAGAAGGACGGCAAGAAGGTCGTCACCCGCGTCGGGTACCGCTTCGACGACCAGGGCAACAAGATCCGCGTTGCCAAGCGGACCGGTGAGGACATCTGATGTCTGAGACGACTGAGAAGGTGGCCCCCCGCCTCAAGGAGCGCTACCGCTCCGAGGTCAAGGGCCAGCTGAACGAGCAGTTCAAGTACGAGAACGTCATGCTGATCCCCGGCCTGGTCAAGGTCGTGGTCAACATGGGTGTCGGCGAGGCTGCCCGTGACAGCAAGCTGATCGAGGGTGCCATCAAGGACCTGACCGCGATCACCGGTCAGAAGCCGGCCGTGACCAAGGCCCGCAAGTCCATCGCGCAGTTCAAGCTGCGCGAGGGCCAGCCGATCGGTGCCCACGTCACCCTCCGTGGTGACCGCATGTGGGAGTTCGTGGACCGTCTGGTGTCGCTGGCTCTGCCGCGTATCCGTGACTTCCGCGGCCTCTCGCCGAAGCAGTTCGACGGCCGTGGCAACTACACCTTCGGTCTCACCGAGCAGGTCATGTTCCACGAGATCGACCAGGACAAGGTCGACCGTCAGCGCGGTATGGACATCACCGTCGTGACCACCGCTCAGACCGACGATGAGGGCCGGGCGCTCCTGCGCGCTCTGGGCTTCCCGTTCAAGGAGGCGTGAGCCATGGCGAAGAAGGCCCTGATCGCAAAGGCCGAGCGCAAGCCGAAGTTCGGCGTGCGGGCGTACACCCGGTGCCAGCGCTGCGGTCGTCCGCACTCGGTGTACCGCAAGTTCGGTCTGTGCCGTGTCTGCCTCCGTGAGATGGCGCACCGCGGCGAGCTGCCGGGCGTGACCAAGAGCTCCTGGTAACCCCGGAGCCCTAGGCACACCAAACGAGCAGAGGTGCCCGACCCCACACGACCCGTTTTTGGGTCTCCCTGCGGAATCCCGTAAGGTTGTGGGGTCGGGCCCCCTGCCACGGCTTCCCCATGGATGTCCGTGGTCCTCAGTGAGAGGGCTCGCACCCAGTCTTACTACGTCGCAGGTCCCCTGCGCTTGTGCCCCTGACGGACTCCCCGGAGTGCGACAGGGGGACCTGGCGCGGAGAAACCACGGCGAGAGAGGCCTGAGGCCATCATGACCATGACCGACCCCATCGCAGACATGCTCACGCGTCTGCGTAACGCGAACTCGGCGTACCACGACTCCGTGGCGATGCCGGCCAGCAAGATCAAGGCGCACGTCGCCGAGATCCTGCAGCAGGAGGGGTACATCTCCTCCTACAAGGTTGAGGAGCCCGTTGAGGGCGAGGTCGGCAAGAAGCTGACCATCGAGCTCAAGTTCGGCCCCAACCGTGAGCGCTCCATCGCCGGCATCAAGCGCATCAGCAAGCCGGGTCTGCGCGTTTACGCAAAGTCCACCAACCTGCCGAAGGTCCTCGGCGGCCTGGGCGTGGCGATCATCTCCACGTCCTCCGGTCTCCTCACGGACAAGCAGGCTGCCAAGAAGGGCGTAGGCGGAGAAGTTCTCGCCTACGTCTGGTAATTCGGGAAACGGAGGTACAGCAATGTCGCGCATTGGACGGCTGCCCATCCCGGTTCCCGCCGGCGTGGACGTCACCATCGATGGCCAGGCGGTCTCGGTGAAGGGCCCCAAGGGCTCCCTCACCCACGTCGTCGCCGCGCCGATCGAGATCGGCAAGGGCGAGGACGGCACGCTGCTCGTCACCCGCCCCAACGACGAGCGTCAGTCGAAGGCCCTGCACGGCCTGACCCGCACGCTGGTGGCGAACATGATCACCGGCGTGACCGCGGGCTACCGCAAGTCGCTGGAGATCAGCGGTGTTGGTTACCGCGTCGCGGCGAAGGGCTCCGACATGGAGTTCTCGCTCGGCTACAGCCACCCGATCCTGGTCCCGGCGCCGGAGGGCATCACCTTCGTCGTCGAGTCGCCCACCAAGTTCCACGTGGACGGCATCGACAAGCAGAAGGTCGGCGAGGTCGCCGCGAACATCCGCAAGCTGCGCAAGCCCGACCCGTACAAGGCCAAGGGTGTCAAGTACGCGGGCGAGGTTATCCGCCGCAAGGTCGGAAAGAGTGGTAAGTAAGCGATGAGTGTCTCTGTCAAGATCGGCAAGGGCAACGCCTACAAGAGCGCCGCTCGCAAGCGCCGCGCGATCCGCGTTCGCAAGCGCGTCGTCGGCACCGAGGTGCGTCCGCGTCTCGTCGTGACGCGCTCGAACCGTCACATGGTCGCCCAGGTCATCGACGACGCCAAGGGTCACACCCTGGCGTCGGCGTCCACCCTCGACGTGTCCATCAAGGGCGTCGAGGGCGACAAGACCGAGCTGGCCAAGAAGGTCGGGAGCCTGGTCGCCGAGCGCGCCAAGGCCGCCGGCATCGAGTCGGTCGTCTTCGACCGCGCGGGCAACCGGTACGCCGGCCGCATCGCCGCCCTGGCGGACGCGGCCCGTGAGGCCGGGCTCGACTTCTAAGCCGCTCGTCGGCTCTGTCGACGGACGTAAACGAGAGAGGTAATTCCAATGGCTGGACCCCAGCGCCGCGGTAGCGGCGCCGGTGGCGGCACCGGTGGCGAGCGGCGCGACCGTAAGCGTGACGACCGGGGCGCTGCCCAGGTTGTCGAGAAGACCGCTTACGTCGAGCGCGTCGTCGCGATCAACCGTGTCGCCAAGGTAGTCAAGGGTGGTCGCCGCTTCAGCTTCACCGCGCTGGTCGTGGTGGGCGATGGCGACGGCACCGTGGGTGTCGGTTACGGGAAGGCGAAGGAGGTTCCGGCCGCCATCGCCAAGGGTGTTGAGGAGGCCAAGAAGAACTTCTTCAAGGTTCCCCGTATCCAGGGCACCATCCCGCACCCGATCCAGGGTGAGAAGGCCGCCGGCGTCGTGCTGCTGAAGCCCGCCGCCCCCGGTACCGGTGTTATCGCCGGTGGTCCGGTGCGCGCCGTCCTGGAGTGCGCCGGCATCCACGACATCCTGTCGAAGTCGCTCGGCTCGGACAACGCGATCAACATCGTGCACGCCACCGTGGCTGCTCTGAAGGGCCTCGTGCGCCCCGAGGAGATCGCCGCCCGCCGTGGCCTGCCGCTGGAGGACGTCGCTCCCGCCGCTCTGCTGCGGGCTCGTGCTGCCGGGGTGAGCGCCTGATGGCTCGCCTGAAGATCACGCAGACCAAGTCGTACATCGGCAGCAAGCAGAACCACCGCGACACCCTGCGTTCGCTCGGCCTGAAGCGCATGCACGACGTCGTGGTGAAGGAGGACCGTCCCGAGATCCGCGGGATGGCCCACACGGTCCGTCACCTGGTGACGGTTGAGGAGGTGGACTGATCATGGGCGACAACCCGATCAAGATCCACAACCTGCGTCCCGCCCCGGGTGCCAAGACCGACAAGATCCGCGTGGGTCGTGGTGAGGGCTCCAAGGGTAAGACCGCTGGTCGTGGTACCAAGGGCACCAAGGCCCGCTACCAGGTTCCGCAGCGCTTCGAGGGTGGCCAGATGCCGCTCCACATGCGCCTGCCGAAGCTGAAGGGCTTCAAGAACCCGTTCAAGGTGACCTTCCAGGTCGTCAACCTTGACAAGCTGGCCGAGCTCTACCCGCAGGGTGGCGAGGTCACTGTCGAGGGCCTGGTCGCCAAGGGCGCGGTTCGCAAGAACTCCCTCGTCAAGGTGCTCGGCACCGGCGAGATCTCGGTCGCGCTGCAGGTGACGGTCGACGCCGTCTCCGGCTCCGCCGCCGAGAAGATCACCGCCGCCGGCGGTACGGTCACCGAGCTCGTCTGAGCCCGCTGACATTCACACGAGCCCCGCATCTCCCCGGAGATGCGGGGCTCGTGCGTTGCCGGACCCTCGTGGCCCTCGTTCTTTTGTGTGGCAAATCCGGGCATCCCGTACCCCGTGAGTGGGGGACGGGCGGTACGCGCTTCTTAGGAGTGGCTGCGCACTGTTAGAGTCCGTGGAGTTCCCTTGTAGGCTGCGCGTAGGCTCGCCTGTGCCGTCTGTACGGGGGCCCGAACCGCAAACTCCCCATTCAGGACCGACCCTCCCGCCGACGACGCGCGGGAGGCGCAGGAGGCACCGTGCTCAGTGCGTTCGCGCGGGCGTTCCAGACGCCCGACCTGCGCAAGAAGCTGCTGTTCACGCTGGGCATCATGGTGCTGTTCCGGCTGGGCTCGCACGTTCCCGTACCCGGGGTCGACTTCAAGGCCGTCAACGAGTGCGTGAAGGACGCCGACAACGGGGGCCTCTTCGGGCTCGTCAACCTGTTCAGCGGTGGCGCGCTCCTCCAGCTGACGATCTTCGCCCTCGGCATCATGCCGTACATCACCGCCAGCATCATCCTCCAGCTCCTCACCGTCGTGATCCCGCGACTGGAAGCGCTGAAGAAGGAGGGCCAGGCCGGTACCGCGAAGATCACGCAGTACACCCGCTACCTGACCATCGCGCTCGCCGTGCTCCAGGGCACCGGCATCGTGGCGACGGCCTCCAGCGGCGCGCTCTTCTCGAACTGCATCTACGCCAACCAGATCGTCCCGGACCAGTCGGTGTTCCGGATCGCGGTCATGGTCCTCACGATGACCGCCGGGACCACCTTCATCATGTGGCTGGGCGAGCTCATCACCGACCGCGGCATCGGCAACGGCATGTCGATCCTGATCTTCACCTCGATCGCCTCCGGCTTCCCGGGCTCGATGTGGGCGATCAAGGGCTCCGGCACCATCGCCGACGGCTGGGTGGAGTTCCTGTCGGTCGTCGCGATCGGCATCATCGTTGTGATGCTGGTCATCTTCGTGGAGCAGGCCCAGCGCCGGATCCCGGTCCAGTACGCGAAGCGCATGATCGGCCGGCGGGCCTTCGGCGGGACCTCGACCTACATCCCGCTCAAGGTGAACCAGGCCGGTGTCATCCCGGTCATCTTCGCCTCGTCGCTGCTGTACATCCCCGCTCTGGTGGTGCAGCTGACCGACAGCCAGGCCGGATGGGCGAACTGGATCCGGACGAACTTCGTCACCGGTGACCACCCGGTCTACATGGCCACCTACTTCCTGCTGATCGTCTTCTTCGCCTTCTTCTACGTCGCCATCTCCTTCAACCCCGAAGAAGTTGCCGACAATATGAAGAAGTATGGTGGGTTCATCCCGGGCATCCGGGCCGGCCGGCCGACGGCCGAGTACCTGAACTACGTGCTCACCCGTATCACGTGGCCGGGTTCGCTCTACCTGGGCCTGATCGCGTTGATCCCGATGATCGCCCTGGTCGCCTTCGGACAGCAGACCAACTTCCCGTTCGGCGGCACCAGCGTGCTCATCGTCGTCGGCGTCGGACTCGAAACTGTTAAGCAGATCGAGAGCCAGCTCCAGCAGCGCAATTACGAAGGGTTCCTCCGCTGATGCGTATCGTCCTCGTCGGGCCTCCCGGGGCCGGGAAGGGTACTCAGGCGCACCTGCTCGCCAAGACCCTGTCCATCCCCCACATCTCCACCGGCGACCTCTTCCGCGCCAACATCGGCCAGGGCACCCCGCTGGGGCTCGAAGCCAAGTCCTACATGGACGCGGGCCGGCTCGTGCCGGACGAGGTCACCATCGGGATGGCCAAGGACCGCATGCTCCAGGCCGACGCCGCGGGCGGCTTCCTGCTCGACGGCTTCCCCCGCAACCTGGGGCAGGCCAAGGCACTGGACGAGTTCCTCGCCGAGCAGGGCATCGCCCTCGACGGCGTGCTCGACCTGGAGGTCCCCGAGGACGAGGTCGTCCGGCGCATCGCCGGCCGGCGCCTGTGCCGCAACGACGGCGGCCACGTCTTCCACGTGGACTACAACCCGCCGAAGGCCGAGGACGTCTGCGACGAGTGCGGCGGCGAGCTGTACCAGCGCTCGGACGACACCGAGGACAAGGTCCGCACCCGGCTGGAGGTCTACCACACGGAGACCGAGCCGATCATCGACTACTACCGCCAGCAGGGCCTGGTCGAGATCATCCCGGCGCTCGGCAAGGTGGACGAGGTCACCCAGCGCGCGATCGTCGCGCTGAAGCAGGACAGCTGACAGACGGCGACCCACGTGCGGCCGCGCTCGCCCCTCGCGGGGGCAGCGCGGCCGTACGGCGTCGTACGGTGGAACGAGTGCACGGCCGCCCGGCAAGGACCGGGCGGAGAATCCAGGAAGGCGTGACCAGATGGTGGAGATCAAGACCCCCGAGCAGATCGCGAAGATGCGGGTGGCCGGGCTGGTCGTCGCCGAGGCCCTGAAGGCCTGCCGCGAGGCGGTGGCTCCGGGGGTGACCACCCAGGAGCTGAACGACATCGCGGACAAGGTGATCACCGACCACGGCGCCACCTCGAACTTCCGCGCCGACCACGGCGGCCTCTGGTTCCCGGGCGTGATCTGCGCCTCGGTGAACAACGAGGTCGTGCACGGCATCCCCGGCGAGCGGGTGCTGCAGGAGGGCGACGTGATCTCCATCGACTGCGGCGCGATCGTGGACGGCTGGCACGGCGACGCGGCGATCACCGTCGCGGTCGGCGAGGTCCGCCCCGAGGTCGAGATGCTCAGCCGGGTGACCGAGGGCTCCATGTGGGCCGGCATCGCCCAGATGAAGAAGAGCAACCGCCTGGCCGACGTCTCCAAGGCGATCGAGGGCTTCATCCGGCGCCAGCCGCTGCCCCCGAAGGGTAAGTGGGGCATCACCGAGGGGTACGGCGGCCACGGCATCGGCACCGCGATGCACATGGAGCCGCACGTGCTGAACTACGTCGAGCGCGGCCGCGGCAAGGGCCCCAAGCTCGTCCCCGGCACCGTGCTGGCGATCGAGCCGATGGTGTCGCTGGGCACCCCGCACACCACCGTGCTGGAGGACGACTGGACGGTCGTCACCACCGACGGCACCTGGGCCTCGCACTGGGAGCACTCGGTGGCCGTCACCGAGCAGGGCCCGCTGGTGCTGACCGCCTTCGACGGCGGCAAGGCCGAGCTGGCGAAGCTGGGCATCACCGCGGCGCCGGACCCGCTCGGCTGAGCAACGCCGCAGGTCGGGCGGCACGCGGCCGTTCCTGACCGGGGATCAGGGCCCTGGAGGTTTGGACCTCCAGGGCTTTTGTCCTATTTTTATCGGCTGGCAGTGGCTACGAGCGAGCAGGAGAGAGCAGTGCTCAAGGGATTCCGCGACTTCATGATGCGCGGCAACGTCATCGACATGGCCGTCGGTGTGGTGATCGGTGCCGCCTTCACCGCGGTGGTGACCGGCTTCGTGTCGGCCTTCCTCACCCCGCTGGTCGGTGTCGTGGTGGGAGCGGCCGGCGACTTCAGCAAGTACACCTTCACGGTGGCCGGCGTCACGTTCCCGTACGGGCAGTTCCTCAACGTGCTGATCGCGTTCCTCATGACCGCGGCGGTGCTCTACTTCTGCATCGTCCTGCCGGTGACCAAGGCGACCGCGAAGTACCTGCCCAAGAAGCCGAAGACCCCCAAGCGCCCCTGCCCCGAGTGCCTGACCGAGATCCCCGAGGCCGCCCGCCGCTGCGCGGCCTGCACCGCCCACGTCGAGCCGCTGGTCCCGGCCTCGATCTGAGCCCCCGGGCCGGGCGCCGCTGATTTCGCTCCGACGCGGTGCTTGGTTTACGATGGTGCGTCGGCTCACTCGTAGCGTGTTTCGGCACGCCCTCGTCCCGCCCGGACGAGGTGAAGCCTGGTTCGCACGAGCGTTCCGCATACGGTAGCCGGACCCGAAGGGTGGATCTCGCAGTTCATGGCTAAGAAGCAAGGCGCCATTGAGATCGAGGGCACCGTGATCGAGTCTCTTCCGAACGCGATGTTCAAGGTCGAGCTGCAGAACGGTCACAAGGTCCTCGCGCACATCAGCGGCAAGATGCGCATGCACTACATCCGCATCCTCCCGGATGACCGGGTTGTGGTGGAGCTCAGCCCCTACGACCTGACCCGCGGCCGGATCGTCTACCGATACAAGTAAGAACGTCAGATCTAGACCCCGGAGAACCTGAGTCATGAAGGTCAAGCCGAGCGTCAAGAAGATCTGCGACAAGTGCAAGGTGATCCGCCGTCACGGTCGGGTCATGGTGATCTGCGACAACCTGCGCCACAAGCAGCGCCAGGGCTGATCGTCCCGCATTTCTCGTAGTACCTTCGCGCGACGCGAAAACGTCATAAGCGGGTTGCCCGATCCCTCCGCCCGTCGGAAGGACTGCCTCCCCCGGTCAGAGGCCGGGGCTCCCTCACCGTGAGGTGTCGGAGCAGGCAGCACGCCAGACCTCTGAAGAACCACAGGAGCCATGAATGGCACGCCTCGCCGGCGTTGATCTCCCCCGTGAGAAGCGGATCGAGATCGCCCTCACCTACGTGTACGGCATCGGCCGTACCCGCGCCCAGCAGACCCTGGCCGAGACCGGTGTCAGCCCGGATGTCCGCGTTCGCGACATCTCCGAGGAAGACCTCGTCAAGCTGAGCCAGTACATCGACGCCAACTACACGGTCGAGGGTGACCTCCGCCGTGAGGTGGCCGCCGACATCCGCCGCAAGGTCGAGATCGGCTGCTACGAGGGTCTGCGTCACCGCCGCGGCCTGCCGGTCCGCGGCCAGCGCACCCACACCAACGCGCGTACCCGCAAGGGCCCGCGTCGCGCGATCGCCGGTAAGAAGAAGCCGGGCAAGAAGTAGTCCGTCCCGTCACCGGACATCCCTCCGGCCCGCGGGTCAGCGGACCGACCACCTCAGTAGGAGAACAGACTTATGCCCCCCAAGGGTCGTCAGGCTGCCGGCGCGAAGAAGATCCGCCGCAAGGAAAAGAAGAACGTCGCTCACGGCCACGCGCACATCAAGAGCACGTTCAACAACACCATCGTTTCGATCACCGACCCCGCGGGCAACGTGATCTCCTGGGCCTCCGCCGGCCACGTCGGCTTCAAGGGCTCGCGCAAGTCCACCCCGTTCGCCGCGCAGATGGCCGCCGAGGCCGCTGCCCGTCGCGCGCAGGAGCACGGCATGCGCAAGGTCGACGTCTTCGTGAAGGGTCCGGGCTCCGGCCGCGAGACCGCGATCCGCTCGCTCCAGGCCACCGGCCTGGAGGTCGGCTCGATCCAGGACGTCACCCCCACCCCGCACAACGGCTGCCGTCCGCCGAAGCGCCGCCGCGTCTGACGCAGCGCCTTCGGGCACGCGGGTTGCTGTAAACCTTGTACGGGCTCCTGTTCACCGCAGGAGCCCGTACGCTTGGTCCTGTCGGCATCAAATAGTGGGTGCCGAAGACAACTGGAGGAACACCTCTCATGCTGATCGCTCAGCGCCCCTCGCTGACCGAAGAGGTCGTCGACGAGTTCCGCTCGCGGTTCGTGATCGAGCCGCTGGAGCCGGGCTTCGGCTACACCCTCGGCAACTCCCTTCGCCGTACGCTCCTGTCGTCGATCCCGGGTGCCGCTGTCACCAGCATCCGCGTCGACGGCGTCCTGCACGAGTTCACCACCGTGCCGGGCGTCAAGGAGGACGTCACCGACCTCATCCTCAACATCAAGCAGCTGGTCGTCTCCTCGGAGCACGACGAGCCGGTCGTGATGTACCTGCGCAAGCAGGGCCCGGGTGTGGTCACCGCCGCCGACATCGCGCCGCCGGCCGGTGTCGAGGTGCACAACCCCGAGCTGGTCCTCGCCACCCTGAACGGCAAGGGCAAGCTGGAGATGGAGCTGACCGTCGAGCGCGGTCGCGGCTACGTCTCCGCCGTGCAGAACAAGGCCTCCGGCCAGGAGATCGGCCGCATCCCGGTCGACTCGATCTACAGCCCCGTGCTGAAGGTCACCTACAAGGTCGAGGCCACCCGTGTCGAGCAGCGGACCGACTTCGACAAGCTGATCGTCGACGTCGAGACCAAGCCCGCCATGCGTCCGCGCGACGCCATGGCCTCGGCCGGCAAGACCCTGGTGGAGCTGTTCGGCCTCGCCCGCGAGCTGAACATCGACGCCGAGGGCATCGACATGGGCCCGTCCCCCACGGACGCCGCCCTGGCCGCCGACCTGGCGCTGCCGATCGAGGAGCTGGAGCTCACGGTCCGCTCCTACAACTGCCTCAAGCGCGAGGGCATCCACTCCGTGGGTGAGCTCGTCGCCCGCTCCGAGGCCGACCTGCTCGACATCCGCAACTTCGGCGCGAAGTCGATCGACGAGGTCAAGGCGAAGCTGGCCGGCATGGGCCTGGCCCTCAAGGACAGCCCGCCCGGGTTCGACCCGACCGCTGCCGCCGACGCCTTCGGCGCCGACGACCTGGACGACGCGGGTTACGCGGAGACCGAGCAGTACTGAGAAGTTTCGGGGTCGGGGGGGGGGGCCCCCCGGCCCCCCCCCCCCCCGGTGAAATGGTGGGGGGCCCCGGTAAGGAACACCCCCGCCGGAACAAGTTAGGCCCCCCTAGGGGATTTAAGGGGGTAAAA
>NZ_JBSGXP010000144.1:0-21854 GCF_053610105.1 Kitasatospora sp. NPDC054939
GCGCACGTTCGCCTGATCCGGCGTACGTGCGCAGGACGCGGACCGCCGCTACGCGATGCGGTCGAGGACGATCGGGTTCGGGGTGAACGCGGTGCCGGCCGGGGCGACGGTGATGCCGCCGGCGAGCGCCTCGACGGCGTAGTCGTAACGCTCCGGGGTGTCGGTGTGCAGGGTCAGCAGCGGCTGGCCGGCCACCACCGTGTCGCCGGGCTTGGCGTGCATCTCGACACCGGCGCCGGCCTGCACCGGGTCCTCCTTGCGGGCGCGGCCGGCGCCCAGGCGCCAGGCGCAGACGCCGACGGCGTAGGCGTCCAGCTCGGTGAGCACACCGGAGGCGGGCGCGTTGATGACGTGCTGCTCGCGGGCGACCGGCAGCGGGGCGTCGACGTCGCCGCCCTGGGCGCTGATCATGCGGCGCCAGTGGTCCATCGCGGAGCCGTCGCGCAGCGCGTCGGCCGGGTCCTTGCCGTGGACGCCGGCGGCGGCGAGCATCTCGCGGGCCAGCGCGAGGGTGAGCTCGACGACGTCGGCGGGGCCGCCGCCGGCCAGCACCTCGACGGACTCGCGGACCTCCAGCGCGTTGCCGGCGGTGAGGCCGAGCGGGGTGGACATGTCGGTGAGCAGGGCGACGGTGTTGACGCCGGCGCTGGTGCCGAGGCCGACCATGGTGCGGGCCAGCTCGCGGGCCTGGTCGAGGTTCTTCATGAAGGCGCCGGAGCCGACCTTGACGTCCAGGACGAGGGCGCCGGTGCCCTCGGCGATCTTCTTGGACATGATCGAGGAGGCGATCAGCGGGATGGCCTCGACGGTGCCGGTGACGTCGCGCAGGGCGTACAGCTTCTTGTCGGCGGGGGCCAGGCCGTCGCCGGCGGCGCAGATGACCGCGCCGGCACCGCGCAGCACGTCCATCATCTCGTCGTTGCTGAGCAGGGCGCGCCAGCCGGGGATGGACTCCAGCTTGTCGAGGGTGCCGCCGGTGTGGCCGAGGCCGCGGCCGGAGAGCTGCGGGACGGCGGCGCCGCAGGCGGCGACGAGCGGGGCGAGCGGGAGGGTGATCTTGTCGCCGACGCCGCCGGTGGAGTGCTTGTCGCTGGTGGGCAGCGGCAGGGCGGAGAAGTCCATCCGGACGCCGGAGCGGATCATCGCGTCCGTCCAGCGGCTGATCTCGCGCGGGTTCATGCCGTTCAGCAGGATGGCCATCGCCAGGGCGGACATCTGCTCGTCGGCGACCTCGCCACGGGTGTAGGCGTCGATCACCCAGTCGATCTGAGCGTCGCTCAGCTCTCCGCGGTCGCGCTTGGTCCTGATGACGGAGATGGCGTCCATGGGTTCTCCAAGGGGGGTTGAAAAGCGAAGAGTGTCGCGGATTGGCCGGTGATCGACCCGCCCGCGACACTCTACGCGCGTAACTGAAACAGAAGCCAGAGCCGCTCCGACTACAGGCGCTCCGGCCCGAACGCGTCCGGCAGGACCTCGCTCATCGGCCGCACGCCGGACGGCAGCTCGACCAGCAGCTGCGGCCCGCCGTGCTCGTACAGCAGCTGGCGGCAGCGGCCGCACGGCATCAGCAGCTGCCCGTCGCCGTCCACACAGGTGAAGGCGACCAGCCGGCCGCCGCCGCCGGCGTACAGCGCCGAGACCAGCCCGCACTCGGCGCAGAGGCCGATGCCGTACGAGGCGTTCTCCACGTTGCAGCCGGTGACGATGCGGCCGTCGTCCACCAGGGCCGCCGCCCCGACCGGGAAGCTGCTGTACGGCGCGTACGCGTGGGTCATCGCCTCGCGGGCGGCCGTGCGCAGCTGCTCCCAGTCGATCGCGGGCGCGGGCGTCACTTGCCCTGGCCCTTGCGGTAGATCTGGCCGTCCGCCTTCGGCGGGCGCAGCCGCTGCGAGGCGAGGGCGAGCACCACGAGGGTGATCACGTACGGGGTGGCCACGATCAGCGGGCGCTGGATCTCCTCGGTGGTGGCGTACCAGGTCGCCAGGCCGCCGGCCACCACGAAGGTGATGATCGCGGACCGGAACTGGCGGCGGTACAGGTTCCAGATCGCCAGCAGGGCCATCGCGATGGCGACCGTCAGGACCAGCACGTGCACCGACTCCGGGTCGCGCAGCTGGAGGCTGTCGGTGAAGCCGAACAGGCCGGCGCCGATGGCGAGGCCGCCGGGCATCCAGTTGCCGAAGATCATCGCGGCGAGGCCGATGAAGCCGCGGCCGAGGGTCTGGCCGTCCTTGTAGAAGTGCGCGGCGACCAGCGAGAGGTACGCGCCGCCGAGGCCCGCGAAGGCGCCGGAGGCGATGACCGCCAGGTACTTGTACTTGTAGACGTTGACGCCCAGCGACTCGGCGGCGGTGGGGTTCTCACCGCAGGAGCGCAGCCGCAGGCCGAAGACCGTGCGCCAGAGGGCGAAGTAGCTGACCACGATCAGCGCGCCGGCCAGCAGCACGACCACCGAGATGTTGGTGACCAGGCCGCCGAGCACGCCGGCGACGTCGGAGACCAGGAACCAGTGCTCGTTCTCGATGTCCTTCAGGAAGGTCGAGAGCCCGGGGATGGTCATGTACGGCAGCGGGTCGGCCGGGGGCGACTGGTTCGCGCCGGCGCCGACGTCGATGTAGTCCCGGTAGTAGATCCGGTTGACGTACGCGCAGATGCCGGGGATCAGCAGGTTGACGCCGACACCGGAGACGATGTGGTCGACGCCGAAGGTCACCGTGACGACCGCGTGCAGCAGACCGCCGAGGGCGCCGCCGAGCATGCCGGCCACCAGGCCGAACCAGGGGTTGACCAGGTAGCCGCCCCAGGCACCGCAGAAGGTGCCGGCGACCATCATGCCTTCGAGGCCGATGTTGACCACGCCGGCCCGCTCGGACCAGAGGCCGCCGAGGCCGGCCATGCCGATCGGCACGGCGGCGCTGAGCGCGGCGGTGACCTGGCCGGAGGAGGTGAGCGAGTGGTTGCCGGTGGCCAGGCCAACGGCGGAGAAGAGGACCAGGGCGCCCGCGATCAGCAGCAGCACCACCGGCCAGGACATCTTGCGCTTCTTCGCGGGAGCGCCCGGCGTCTTCGCGCGAGCGGCGGTGGCCGTACTCATGCGGACACCTCCTTCTTCGAGTTGGCCGCGGCCTGGGCGGCGAGCTCGGCGCCGACCTTCTGCTGCTGGCGCTTGAGGCCGTAGCGGCGCACCAGCTCGTACGCGACGACGACGCAGATGACGATGGTGCCCTGCATGACCGGGACGATCTCCTGCGGGAAGCCGCCCTGGTTGGGCAGCTGGGCGCCGGTGGTGTCCAGGAAGGAGAAGAGCAGGGCCGAGAAGGCCATGCCGATCGGGCTGTTGCGGCCGAGCAGGGCGACCGAGATGCCGAGGAAGCCGAGGCCGGGCTGGAAGCTCTGGCCGAAGTAGTACGAGTTCTGCAGCAGCTCGGGCAGGCCGATCAGGCCGGCCAGCGCGCCGGAGACCACCATCGAGATGATCACCATGCGCTTGACGTTGACGCCCGACGCGGTGGCGGCGGACTCCGAGCGGCCGGTGGCGCGCAGGTCGAAGCCGAAGCGGGTGCGGGTCAGGGTGAACTGGAACAGCACGCCGACCAGGATCGCGACGAAGATGAAGCCGTAGAGCGGGCCGCCGTTGGTCTCGATGGCGAAGAAGTGGCTGGACTCCGAGACCGGCTCGGTCTGGATCGAGTTGGTCGCGGCGCCCTTCTCCGGGGCGAAGATGCCGGGGACGAGCAGCAGGCCGACGATGGCGATCGCGATGGCGTTCAGCATGATGGTCGAGATGACCTCGCTGACGCCGCGGTAGACCTTCAGCAGACCGGCGATGCTGGCGTACAGACCGCCGACCAGCATGGCGGTGATCAGCAGCAGCGGGATCTGGATGAACGACGGCAGGTCGAGCTGGGCGCCGACGAAGGCCGCGAACAGCGCCGCGACCTTGTACTGGCCCTCGACGCCGATGTTGAAGAGGTTCATCCGGAAGCCGAAGGCGGCTGCGGCTGCGGCGAGGTAGTAGGTGGTGGCCCGGTTGAGGATCAGCACCTGGCCGTCCGCCGTGGTGCCGAACGTGATCATCACGTCCCAGGCGTCGAACGGGTTCTTGCCCGAGGTCGCCAGCAGCACCGAGCAGATCGTCACGGAGAGCAGGACGGCGAGCACCGGCGCGGCCAGCGCCAGCACGATCCGCTCCGCGGAGAACCGCTGGCCGAGGCTGCGCTTGGCTGCGGGGTTGGGACTGGTCATGTGGTTACTCCCCCGCCTTCGGGTCGGCGGTGTCGGTGGGGGCGGTGGTCCCCGGCTCGGCGTCTCCCGGCCCGGTGTCCGCAGCGGCGGCGTCTCCCGGCTCGGCGTCCGCGGCGGCGGGGTGGTCGGCCTCGGCCGCGGTGCCCTCGGCGGCGAGGGCGTGCGCCTCGGCGAGTGCCTCCGGCTCGGACTCGATGTGGCCCGCCGCGGCACCGGTCATCGCGGTGCCCAGGTCCTCGGCGGTCACGGTGGCCGGGTCGGCGTCGGCGACCAGGCGGCCCCGGTAGATGACCCGGATGGTGTCGGAGAGGCCGATGAGCTCGTCCAGGTCGGCCGAGATCAGCAGCACGGCCAGGCCCTGGCGCTGGGCGACGCGGATGTGCTCCCAGATCTGGGCCTGCGCGCCGACGTCCACACCGCGGGTGGGGTGGGACGCGATCAGCAGCTTGGGCGCGTGGCTCATCTCGCGGCCGATGATCAGCTTCTGCTGGTTGCCGCCGGAGAGCGAGGCGGCGGTGACCTCGATGCCGGGGGTGCGGACGTCGAACGCCTCGACGATCCGCTGGGTGTCCCTGCGCGCGGCGGCGGGGTCGAGCAGCACGCCCTTGGAGTTGGGGGTCTCGGTGACGTGGCCGAGGATCCGGTTCTCCCAGAGCGGGGCCTCCAGCAGCAGGCCGTGCCGGTGGCGGTCCTCGGGGATGTAGCCGATGCCGGCCTCGCGGCGGGCGCGGGTCTGCGTGCCGGAGAGGTCGGCGCCGCCCAGCGCGACGCTGCCGCCGTCCAGCGGGAGCATGCCCATGATGGCCTCGACGAGCTCGGCCTGGCCGTTGCCCTCGACGCCGGCGATGCCGAGGATCTCACCCTTGTGGATCTTCAGCGAGATGTCGTCGAGCACGACGCGCTCGATGCCCTCGGCGTCGGTCTTGGCGATCCGCAGGCCCTCGACGCGCAGCATCTCGTCGGTGGTGACGGTGGACTCGCGGCTCTCCGGGGAGGGCAGCTCGGCGCCGACCATCAGCTCGGCGAGCTGGCGGGCGGTCACGCTCTTCGGGTCGGCGTCGCCGACCGTGGTGCCGCGGCGGATGACGCTGATGGCGTCGGCGACCGACAGCACCTCGTGCAGCTTGTGCGAGATGAAGATGACGGTGACGCCCTCGGCCTTGAGCTCGCGGAGGTTGTCGAAGAGCGCGTCGACCTCCTGCGGCACCAGGACGGCGGTGGGCTCGTCCAGGATGAGGATCTTGGCGCCGCGGTACAGCACCTTGAGGATCTCCACGCGCTGGCGGTCGGCCACGCCGAGGTCCTCGACCAGCGCGTCCGGGCGCACGCCCAGGCCGTACTGGTCGGAGATCTCCTTGATCTTCGCCCTGGCCTTGGCTCCTATCCCGTGCAGGCTCTCGCCGCCGAGGACGACGTTCTCCCACACGGTGAGGTTGTCGGCGAGCATGAAGTGCTGGTGCACCATGCCGATGCCGCGCGCGATGGCGTCGCCGGGGGTGTTGAACTCGCACTGCTCACCGTTGATCGCGATGGTGCCCTCGTCCGGCTTCTGCATGCCGTAGAGGATCTTCATCAGCGTCGACTTGCCGGCGCCGTTCTCACCCATCAGGGCGTGCACGGTGCCGGTGCGGACGGTGAGGTTGATGTCGTGGTTGGCCACGACGCCGGGGAAGCGCTTGGTGATGCCGCGCAGTTCGACGGCCGGTGTCGCCGTCCCCGCGCTGGGGGTACCGCCCTTGTTCAGGGCGGGGTCGGATGCGGTGATGGCGATCTCCTGGTGGTCTGGAGGCGCGTCGTTGCGCTGGAGGGCCAAGAACGTGCGGTGGGGGTACGGGACGGGGCCCGGAAGGGTACGCATTGAGCGCACCCTTCCGGGCCCCTCCCTGATGCTGCGTCAATCATCGCGCTGCCCGGCAGACGGCAGCGGTAGCGACGTTCGGTACGGCCTTACGGGGCGACCGGGATCTGGGTCTTGTTCTCCTTGATCGCGTTCGCGGCCTCGGTGAGCTTGCCCTGGATGTCGTCGATCTTGCCGCCGGTGGTGGCGAGCTTCAGACCGTCGGTCTTGAGGTCGAAGGACTTGGTGCCGGTGATCGGCGAGCCGTCCTTGATCGACTTGATGTAGCTGAACACGGCGTTGTCGACGTTCTTCACCATCGAGGTGAGGATGACGTTCTTGTACTTCGACAGCGCCGGCTGGGCGGCCTGGTCGGAGTCGACACCGATGGCCAGCGAGCCCGGCTTGTTGGAGACGGCCTCGATGGCACCGTTGCCGGAGGAGCCGGCGGCGGTGTAGATGACGTCGGCGCCCTTGTCGAGCTGGCCCTGCGCGGCCTCCTTGCCCTTGTCGGGCGAGTTGAAGCCGGAGAAGTCCGGGGGCGTGGTCAGGTAGGTGGTCTCGACCGCGATGTTCGGGTCGACGGACTTCACACCCGCCTTGTAGCCGGCCTCGAACTTCTTGATGAGCTCGGACTGCACACCGCCGATGAAGCCGACGTGCTTGGTCTTGCTCTTCAGGGCGGCGGCGACACCGGCCAGGTAGGAGCCCTCCTGCTCGGCGAAGAGCAGCGAGGTGACGTTGGCCGGCTGGGTCTGCGAGGCCGAGTCGATGATCGCGAACTTGACGTTCGGGTTGTCCTTGGCGACCTTCTCGACCGCCTGCTGGTACACGAAGCCGACCGCGATGATCGGGTTGTAGCCGGAGGAGACCAGGTTCTTGAGGCGGGTCTCCTTGTCGGCCTCGGCCTCACCGGTCTTGGCGTCGGCCTCGGTGATGCCGACGCCGAGCTCGGCCTTGGCCTTGTCGAGGCCACGGGCGGCGGAGTCGTTGAACGACTGGTCGCCACGGCCGCCGATGTCGTAGGCCATGCCGACCTTGATGCCACCGTTGGAGGCACTGGATCCGGCACTGGTGTTGTCGGTGCTCTTTGCGCCGCAAGCGGCGAGCGAGGCCATGCCCAGGGAACCCGAGAGCACAACCGCGGCGAGCTTAGTTGAACGGCGCAAGGGAGTATCTCCTTCTCACACGCACCCGTTTAGCGTGGTCGGACGCCACCGTAACGCGCGTAGAACACGGTTGTGTTACGGGCCGCCGGAGCATTCGGGTTGTTATCAAACCGTGGTCTCCCGGCCTGCCCGACACTCCGGCCCGCACACACGGACGATGACTCGAACTGGTGCCGCCCAGTTTACGTATACGGAGATAAAGGATGAATGACGACAATCCCGGTGAAAACGGACGTGCCGGATCGGAGGGTCCGTAGCGGACGCCGCCCGGCCGGACCGGGCCTACGCGTCGGAGGGCCGCAGCGCCAGCGCCGCGAACAGCTCCACGCCGATCGCGATGGCCCGCTCGTCCACGTCGAAGCGGCCCTGGTGGAGGTCCCGCACCGAGGTGTCGCCGGGCACCCGGACGCCGAGCCGGGCCAGTGCCCCCGGGGCGTGCTCCAGGTACCAGGAGAAGTCCTCGCCGCCCAGGCTCTGCTCGGTGTCCTCCACGACCGTGCGGCCGTCCTGCCCGAAGCGGGCCGCCATCGCGGCGTCCAGCAGGGCCACCGAGACGGCCTCGTTCACCACCGGCGGCACCCCGCGGTGGTAGTCGATCGTCCACTTCGCCCGGTAGGTCTCGGCCAGCTTCGCGGTCAGCTCGTGCAGCAGGTCCGGCGCCTCGCGCCAGCCCTCCAGCTCCAGGCAGCGGACGGTGCCCTCCAGCTCGGCGTGCTGCGGGATGACGTTCGGCGCGGAGCCGGAGGCGATCCGGCCCCAGACCAGGCTGACCCCCCAGCGCGGGTCCATCCGGCGGGCCAGCGCGCCGGGCAGGTCGGCGGCCAGCCGGGCGACCGCGGTGACCAGGTCGGTGGTCAGGTGCGGACGGGCGGTGTGCCCGCCCGGGCCGTCCAGGTGCAGCACCAGGCGGTCGCAGGCCGAGGTGATCGCCCCGGTCCGCAGCGCGATCCGGCCGACCTCCACCTTGGGGTCGCAGTGCACCGCGAAGATCCGCTCGACGCCGTCCATCCCGCCGGCCTTGATCACGTCCAGCGCGCCGCCCGGCATCAGCTCCTCGGCCGGCTGGAAGAACAGCCGCACCGGCCGGCGCAGCTCACCGCTGCGGGCGGCGTCGGCGAGCACCAGCGCGGTGCCCAGCACCACCGAGGTGTGCACGTCGTGGCCGCAGGCGTGGGCCCGGCCGGGGACGGACGAGCGGTAGGGGACGTCCGTCTTGGCGTCGTCGATCGGCAGCGCGTCGATGTCGGCGCGGAAGGCCAGCACCCCCGTGCCGGGCCGGGTGCCTGGCGGGACGATGTCCACGATCAGCCCGGTGCCGCCGGGCAGCACCCGCGGGGTGAGCCCGGCCGCCTCCAGGCGCTCGCGCAGCAGGCCGGTGGTGCGGAACTCCTGGCGGCCCAGCTCCGGGTGCCGGTGCAGATCGCGCCGGACGGCGATCAGCTCGGCCTCGTACCCGCGCACCCGGGCGCGCAGGTCGGCGGCGGTGCGGGCAGCGGTCAGGGTGGCGGCCGGCCGGTCGCGATGAGGACGGTTCATCTCATCAAGAGTAGGCCCGTGCGGGGGATTTGGCCTGACTTCGCGAAAAGTAGTCCCCGGATGGGTGCATACCGGCCGCGCAGGTGGGTATGACATCTCGTTTCAGCCGCCTTCCCCGGGTCGCCTGCCCTGTGCAACGATCACCGGCCGCCCCGGTCACGGGTGCGCCGGCCGCCGCCGCGGAGCCTGCACCGCCGCCCGGGACGGACTAGAAGCGCTCCACCGGCGTGTACGTGCCCCACACCCCGCGCAGCGCGTCGCAGACCTCGCCGACGGTCGCCCGGGCGGCCAGCGCCTCCTTCATCGGGTACAGCACGTTGTCCCGGCCCTCGGCCGCCCGGCACAGCGCGGCCAGCGCCCGGTCCACCGCGGCGGAGTCCCGCCCGGCCCGCAGCCGGGCCAGCCGCTCGGCCTGCTGAGCCTCGATCGCCGGGTCCACCCGCAGCGGCTCGTACGGCTCCTCGGCCGCCAGCTGGAAGCGGTTGACCCCGACGACCGTCCGCTCGCCGGAGTCGGTCTCCTGCTGGATCCGGTACGCGGTGCGCTCGATCTCGCCCTTCTGGTAGCCCTGCTCGATCGCGGCGACCGCGCCGCCGAGGTCCTCGACCCTGGCCATCAGCGCGGTCGCGGCGGCCTCCACCTCGTCGGTCATCGCCTCGACGACGTACGAGCCGGCGAAGGGGTCGACGGTGGCGGTCACGTCCGTCTCGTACGCGAGGACCTGCTGGGTGCGCAGGGCCAGCCGGGCGGACTTCTCGGTGGGCAGCGCGATGGCCTCGTCGAAGCTGTTGGTGTGCAGCGACTGGGTGCCGCCGAGGACCGCGGCCAGCGCCTGGACGGAGACCCGGACCAGGTTGACCTCCGGCTGCTGGGCGGTGAGCTGCACCCCGGCGGTCTGGGTGTGGAAGCGCAGCATCTGCGACTTCGGGTTGCGCGCGCCGAACTCCCCGCGCATCACCCGGGCCCAGATCCGGCGGGCGGCGCGGAACTTGGCGACCTCCTCCAGCAGGGTGGTGCGGGCGACGAAGAAGAAGGAGAGCCGGGGCGCGAAGTCGTCCACGTCCATGCCCGCCGCGACGGCGGTGCGCACGTACTCGATGCCGTTGGCGAGGGTGAAGGCGATCTCCTGCGCGGGGTTCGCCCCGGCCTCGGCCATGTGGTAGCCGGAGATCGAGATGGTGTTCCACCGGGGGATCTCGGCCCGGCAGTACTGGAACACGTCCGCGATCAGCCGCAGCGAGGGCTTCGGCGGGAAGATGTACGTGCCGCGGGCGATGTACTCCTTCAGCACGTCGTTCTGGATGGTGCCGGTGAGCCGGGCGGACGGGACGCCCTGGGCCTCGCCGACCAGCTGGTAGAGGAGCAGCAGCAGGCCGCCGGGCGCGTTGATGGTCATCGAGGTGGAGACCTCGCCCAGCGGGATGCCGCCGAACAGCACGCCCATGTCCTCGACGCTGTCGATCGCCACGCCGACCTTGCCGACCTCGCCGGCCGCGAGCCGCGCGTCCGAGTCGTAGCCCATCTGGGTGGGCAGGTCGAAGGCGACCGAGAGGCCGGTGGTGCCGTTGGCGATCAGCTGCTGGTAGCGGGCGTTGGACTCGGCGGCGGTGCCGAAGCCGGCGTACTGGCGCATGGTCCAGGGGCGGCCGGTGTACATCGACGGGTAGACGCCCCGGGTGTACGGGTACTCCCCCGGGCTCCCGAGCCGCTCCCGGGGATCCCAGCCGGCCAGGGACTCCGGCCCGTACAGGGGGTCGATCGGGAAGCCCGATTCGGTGCGGCGGGGCTCGGCTGCCATCGGCGTACTCCGCGGGTGAGGGGGGAGGGGGCGGCGGTGACCCACCGTACTGACAAGGTCGCCGCCGATCCCGGAACGTAGGGCGCGCCGCTCCAGGCCGGCTGGTGCCGCGGTCGGGAGCCTGCGCCCGGCGGCCACCCGGTCCATTGAGATGATCGGACCACCGACCGAAGTGTTTCCCCAGGACCGGCAGGGAGTGGCAATGAGCGACACGAAGGTGGCAGTGGTCACCGGGGCCAGCAGCGGCATCGGCGCGGCGACCGCGCGGCGGCTCGCGGCCGAGGGCTTCGACGTGGTGCTGACCGCCCGGCGCACCGAGCGCGTCGAGGAGCTGGCCAAGGAGATCGGCGGGCGCGCGTACACCCTGGACGTCACCGACCGGGCCGCCGTGGACGCGTTCGCCGCCGGGCTCGGCCGGGTGGACGTCCTGGTCAACAACGCCGGCGGGGCGATCGGCGCGGAGTCCGTCGAGCACGGCGACCCGGCCGACTGGCTGGCCATGTACCAGGTGAACGTGCTCGGCGTGCTGCACGTGACCCAGGCGCTGCTGCCCGCGCTGCGGGCGAGCGGCGACGGCACCGTGCTGGTGATGTCCTCGACGGCCGCGCTGGCCGCGTACGAGGGCGGCGGCGGCTACGTGGCCGCCAAGCACGCCGCGCACACCATCGCGGCGACCCTGCGGCTGGAGCTGTGCGGCGAGCCGATCCGGGTGATCGAGATCGCGCCGGGCATGGTGAAGTCCGAGGGCTTCGCCGTCACCCGCTTCCGGGGCGACGAGGAGAAGGCGGCGGCCGTGTACGCGGGCGTGGCCGAGCCGCTGACCTCCGAGGACGTCGCCGACACGGTCGCCTGGGCGGTCACCCGGCCCCCGCACGTCAACGTCGACCTGCTCGTGGTGCGCCCGCGCGCCCAGGCCGCCAACCACAAGGTGCACCGGGCCTGAGGCGGCGGCGGGGCGGCCCGGCGACGGCGTGTCACCGATCGGTGGTACATACGTGCGATGAGATCATTCCGGGCCGCCCGCCCGCGCCTGCTGCTGACCGCCCTCGCCACCGGCACCCTGCTGCTCGGCACCGCCTGCGAGGACGGCGCCCGGTCCGACCGGAGCGCGGGCGCCACCGCCCCGGGCACCGCCGCCTCCGGCGCCGACCGGGCCACCGGGGCCGGGAACCCGGCGCTCAAGGCGTTCCACGGCCAGCAGATAGCCTGGGCCGCCTGCCCGGCCGACCGCGCGGCCGAGGAGGCCGGGGTGGACCTCTCCACCACCCGGTGCGGCACGCTGCGGGTCCCGCTCGACTACACCCGGCCGGACGGCGACACCCTCGACATCGCACTGATGAAGCTCCCGGCGAGCCTGCCCGACCGCCGGATCGGCTCGCTGGCGATCAACCCGGGCGGCCCCGGCGGCTCCGGGATCGACATGCTCAAGTCCTGGGCCGGGAACTTCGGCGCCCTGCACGAGCGCTTCGACGTGATCGGCTTCGACCCGCGCGGCACCGGCGCCAGCTCCCCCGTCGACTGCCTGGACGACCGGGAGACCGACGCCCTCGAACAGCAGGACAGCCCGCTCGACCCGGCGGCCCGCAAGGCGCAGTCCGAGCAGCAGTCCGCCGCGACGGCCGCCGGCTGCCAGGCGAAGTCCGGCCGGCTGCTGCCCTTCGTCGGCACCCGCAACACCGCCCGCGACCTGGACGTGCTGCGCGCCGCCGTCGGCGACCGCAAGCTCAACTACCTCGGCGTCTCCTACGGCACCTACCTCGGCACCCTGTACGCCGAGGAGTTCCCGCAGAACGTCGGCCGGATGGTCCTGGACGGCGCGGTAAACCCGGGCGAGGAGCGGCTCGACAAGGTCGTCAACCAGCAGATCGGCTTCGAGAAGTCCTTCAACCGCTTCGCCGCCGACTGCGTGCGCAACCACCCGCAGGACTGCCCGCTCGGCAGCGACCCCGGCGCCGCCGCCAAGAAGGCCGCCGACTTCCTGGACGGCCTGCGCAACGCCCCGCTGAAGGCCTCGGACGGCCGCCGGCTCGGCAGCGACCTGGCCTGGACCGGCGTGATCTCCGCCCTGTACGGCGACGAGAGCAGCTGGGAGTGGCTGCGCAAGGGCCTCGGCCACGCCATGCTCGGCAACCCCCGGCTCCTGATGTACCTCGCCGACAGCTACAACGGCCGCGACGAGAAGGGGCACTACGACCCCAGCCAGGAGGCCTTCCTCGCGATCCGCTGCGCCGACACCGCCGCCCCCGCCCCCACCGCCGAGGAGGCCCGGGCCGCCGTGGACCGGCTGCTGGCCGAGGCCCCGCTGCTCTCCAAGGGCGTCGCCCCCGACGACTTCAGCCGCGCCCAGTGCGCCGACTGGCCGTACAAGACCCCGGAGAAGCCGCACACCGTCCGGGCCGAGGGCGCCGACCCGATCCTCGTGGTCGGCACCACCGGCGACCCGGCGACCCCGTACGCGGCGGCCGAGGCGCTGGCCAAGGGCTTCGCCCGGGCGAACCTGCTGACCCTGGAGGGCGAGGGCCACGGCGCCTTCGGCAAGGGCAACGCCTGCATCGACGCGGCGCTGAAGGCCTACTTCACCGAGGGCGCGCTGCCGGCCGCGGGGGCGCGCTGCTCCTGACCGGCGGGCGGTGATCCGCGCAGTGTGCCGGGGAGGGCGCTGACACACCAGTGTCAACGTCACAACTTGATAGCTCGATCAGGTGAATTCCGCGTGCGCCCTCCCCAACTGATGACGGCTCAACTACCGTTGAGCCGCCACCGGGCGGACATCCCGCCAACACTTCGCGGCCCATACTTCAGCTGCTCCACCAGTCCAGCTGCTCCACCGCCCCCCCTTCCACCGGCACCTTCCCGCCCTCACGAGGAGGACCCGCTGGCCAGCGACTTCCCGTCACAGCGGCTCGACCCGCGATTCGAGCCGACCCTCCTCGGACTGCACCGCTTCAACGAGGCCGACGCCGGAGCCGCCGAGGAGGCCCTGCTCGCCTGCTGCGGCAGCCGCCGCTGGGCCCTGCGCCTCACCGCCCACCGCCCCTACCCCGACATAGAGTCCCTGCTCGCCGCCGCCACCGAGGCCTCGTACGACCTGCGGCCGGCCGACCTCGCCGAGGCGCTCGCGGACGAGAGCTGGATGCCGCAGCCGCTGCTCGGCATGCGCGCACCCGGCAGCCAGGCCGCGCACACCGCGCTCCGGGCGGCCCACGCCGCGTACGAGGCCCGGTTCGGCCACGTCTTCGTGGTCTGCCTGGACGGCGTGGCCCCCGAGGAGATGCTCGACACCGTGCTCACCTCGATCCGCACCCGGCTGGCCAACGACCCGGACGAGGAGCGGCTGGTCGCGGCGGACGAGCTCCGCCGGATCTCGCTCACCCGGCTGGAACACCTGGTCGCCACCCCCACCGAGGCCGGGGCGCGCTAGCCCCGGCCCGGCCCGCTCAGCGGCCCGCCTGCGCGGCGCGGAGCCCGGCCGCCTGCTGTCCGACGATCCGCTCGTCGGGCACGGCGGCCGGCTCCGCGCCGACGCCGACCGTGCTGAAGACCGCCACCACCGGGCCCACCCGGACGAGGACGACACGCTGGGCGAGCACCACCGATCCGGATTCATTCGTCAGGGTGAATCCGAGCGCGGCGTCGGCTCCCCCGGGGGTGGGCGTGTCGTGCTGCACCACGTGGTGCCGTGCCCGCACCCCGCGCCGGGCCGCGGCCCCCTTCTCCGGTGGCCCGGGGGCGGTCGAGGTGAAGCTCCCGCACCGGCCGAGCAGTCGCTCCAGCTCCTCCCGCAGCCGCTCCGCCCGCCCCTCCCGGTAGGCGAGCAGTCCGCCGTAGACGCTCCCCCGCGGGTCGGCCGCCCGCGCCACGCTCAGCTCGGTCTCCGCGTACGGCCGGTCACCGCCGACCGCCGGACGGGCACCAGGGGTGACCGCATCCAGCAGCGGCTGGCAATCGGGCAGGTCGGAGACCTCGCGGCCGCCGCCCGCCGTCTCGCCGTGGCCCGGCTTCAGCACCGTCACCGTGTAGCCGGGACCGAGGCCGCCGTCGGTGACCGCCGCCGCCCTCAGCTCGGCGGCGGTCAGCTCCCGGCCGCCCGCCGCGGCCCGGTCGGCGGAGGGCGCGACCGTGGTGCAGCCCGCCGCCAGCAGCAGGGCGCAGCCGAGCGCGAGGGCGGGGAGCGGGGCGGGGGCGCGGAGCGGCACGGGGGCCTCGGCAGGGTGTCGGCGGCGGCGGCCGGAGGGGAGGGGCGGCCACCGTAGCGCAACCTTCCGGTCACGGAGCGTCGCCCCCGCGCCCGCGGTTCCCGGATCGCTAGGCCACTCGTGCCTGATTGATCACACCTGGGGGCCCCGGCGGCGCTTCCCGACACGGCGTCGATAGGATGCTGGCGGCCGGTGGACCGTACCCGGCCGGGCTGACCGACACCGAAGCCGGCCGAGCCCCCAATCCGCTTCCGGAGGGTTTTTCCGTGCCGGCTGGAACGCTGTACCGCGGCCGGGAAGGCATGTGGAGCTGGGTGGCTCATCGAGTCACCGGCGTCCTCATCTTCTTCTTCCTGTTCGCCCATGTCCTGGACACCGCACTGGTGCGCGTGTCCCCCGAGGCGTACGACACCGTCATCCAGACGTACAAGACGCCGCTCGTGAACCTGATGGAGTACGGCCTCGTGGCCGCCATCCTGTTCCACGCCCTGAACGGCCTGCGGGTCGTGGCGGTCGACTTCTGGTCCAAGGGCCCGAAGTACCAGAAGCAGATGCTCTGGACCGTCGTCGGGGTCTGGGTCGTGCTGATGGCCGGCGCCTTCTACCCGATCCTCCAGCACACGCTGACCTCCTGGTTCGGGAAGTGATCTGAGACATGTCCACGGAAACCTCCGAGACCCTGGTGGTCCCCTCCGCCCAGGCCCACACGGGCAAGGGACTGGGCACCGGAAACCCGGCCGACGCGTTCGTGATCGAGCCGGCCCGCCAGCGGTCCACGAAGACCCCGCGCCGCACCCGCACCAACTTCGAGATGCTGGCCTGGCTGTTCATGCGCCTGTCCGGCATCGTCCTCGTGGTGCTGATCCTCGGCCACCTGCTGATCATGCTGGTGCTCGACGGCGGTGTCTCCCGGATCGGCTTCGCCTTCGTGGCCGGCCGCTGGGCCTCCCCGTTCTGGCAGGGCTGGGACCTCCTGATGCTCTGGCTCGCCATGCTCCACGGCGCCAACGGCATGCGTACCGTCATCAACGACTACGCCGAGAAGGACTCCACCCGTCTCTGGCTCAAGGGGCTCATGGGTGCCGCCACGGTCTTCACCGTGCTGCTCGGCACCCTGGTGATCTTCACCTTCGACCCCAACATCTGAGCCGCGAGACTCTCATCGGACACCGGCAGAGGCCAGAGGCGAGTTAGAACCCCCATGCAGATTCACCAGTACGACACCGTCATCGTCGGCGCGGGCGGCGCCGGCATGCGCGCGGCCATCGAGTCGACCCAGCGCAGCCGTACCGCCGTGCTGACCAAGCTCTACCCCACCCGGTCCCACACCGGCGCGGCCCAGGGCGGCATGTGCGCCGCCCTCGCCAACGTCGAGGAGGACAACTGGGAGTGGCACACCTTCGACACGGTCAAGGGTGGTGACTACCTGGTCGACCAGGACGCCGCCGAGATCATGTGCAAGGAGGCCATCGACGCCGTCCTCGACCTGGAGAAGATGGGTCTGCCCTTCTCCCGCACCGAGCAGGGCCGCATCGACCAGCGCCGCTTCGGCGGCCACTCCCGCAACCACGGCGAGGCCCCGGTCCGCCGGTCCTGCTACGCGGCCGACCGCACCGGCCACATGATCCTCCAGACGCTGTTCCAGAACTGCGTCAAGCACGGCGTCGAGTTCTTCAACGAGTTCTACGTCCTCGACCTGCTGATCAACGAGGGCAAGACCGCGGGCGTCGTCGCGTACGAGCTGGCCACCGGCGAGATCCACGTCTTCCAGGCCAAGTCGGTCGTGTTCGCCTCCGGCGGCACCGGCAAGTTCTTCAAGGTCTCCTCCAACGCCCACACCCTCACCGGTGACGGCCAGGCCCTGGTGTACCGCCGCGGCCTGCCGCTGGAGGACATGGAGTTCTTCCAGTTCCACCCGACGGGCATCTGGCGCATGGGCATCCTCCTCACCGAGGGCGCCCGCGGCGAGGGCGGCATCCTGCGCAACAAGCACGGCGAGCGCTTCATGGAGAAGTACGCGCCGGTCATGAAGGACCTCGCGTCCCGTGACGTCTGCTCCCGCGCGATCTACACCGAGATCCGCGAAGGCCGCGGCTGCGGTCCGGACGGCGACCACGTCTACCTGGACCTCACCCACCTGCCGCCGGAGCAGCTGGACGCGAAGCTCCCGGACATCACCGAGTTCGCGCGCACCTACCTCGGCATCGAGCCCTACACGGACCCGATCCCGATCCAGCCCACCGCGCACTACGCCATGGGCGGCATCCCGACCAACGTCGAGGGCGAGGTGCTGCGCAACAACACCGACGTGGTCCCCGGCCTGTACGCGGCCGGCGAGGTCGCCTGCGTCTCGGTGCACGGCGCCAACCGCCTCGGCACCAACTCGCTGCTGGACATCAACGTGTTCGGCAAGCGCGCGGGCATCGCCGCGGCCGACTACGCGCAGACGGTGGACTACACCGAGCTGCCCGAGAACCCGGCCGAGAAGGTGCAGGCGCTGGTCGACGGCCTGCGCGAGTCCACCGGCAGCGAGTCCGTGGCGCAGATCCGCAAGGAGCTGCAGGAGACCATGGACGCCAACGCCATGGTCTACCGCACCGGCGCCACCCTGAAGCAGGCCGTCGAGGACATCGCCGCCCTGCGCGAGCGCTACAAGAGCGTCTCCATCCAGGACAAGGGCTTCCGCTACAACACGGACCTGCTGGAGGCCGTCGAGCTGGGCAACCTGCTCGACCTGGCCGAGGTGCTGGCCGTCTCCGCGCTGGCCCGTGAGGAGTCCCGCGGCGGCCACTACCGCGAGGACTTCCCGACCCGCGACGACGTGAAGTTCATGCAGCACACCATGGCGTACCAGGAGGTTGCCGAGGACGGCACCACCTCCATCCGCCTCGACTACAAGCCGGTCGTCACGACCCGCTACCAGCCGATGGAGCGTAAGTACTGATGAGCACTCCGACCATGGAGAAGCACTCGGCCGCTCTGGACGCGGCCGAGGCCGGCGCCACCCAGCTGATCACCGTCACCTTCCGGATCCGCCGGTTCAACCCGGAGGAGCACCCGGACCCGGTGTGGGTCGACTACCAGCTGGAGATGGATCCCAAGGAGCGCGTCCTCGACGCCCTCAACAAGATCAAGTGGGAGCTGGACGGCACCCTGACGTACCGCCGCTCCTGTGCCCACGGCATCTGCGGCTCCGACGCCATGCGGATCAACGGCCGCAACCGGCTGGCGTGCAAGACCCTGATCAAGGACGTCAACCCGGAGAAGCCGATCACGATCGAGGCCATCAAGGGCCTCACGGTCCTCAAGGACCTGGTCGTGGACATGGACCCGTTCTTCCAGGCGTACAAGGACGTCATGCCGTTCCTCATCACCAAGGGGAACGACCCGACCCGCGAGCGCCTGCAGTCCGCCGAGGACCGCGAGCGCTTCGACGACACCACGAAGTGCATCCTGTGCGCCGCGTGCACGTCGTCCTGCCCGGTCTTCTGGAACGACGGCCAGTACTTCGGCCCGGCCGCGATCGTCAACGCGCACCGCTTCATCTTCGACTCGCGCGACGAGGGCGGCGAGCAGCGCCTGGAGATCCTGAACGACCGTGAGGGCGTCTGGCGCTGCCGGACCACCTTCAACTGCTCCGAGGCCTGCCCGCGCGGCATCGAGGTCACCAAGGCGATCCAGGAAGTGAAGCGCGCGCTGATCACCCGCCGCTTCTGATCCACCGGATCGACCGCACGACGACGGAGGGCCCGTCCGATCACCACTGATCGGGCGGGCCCTCCGCCGTGCGCTCCTGCTGTCGGCTGCGGCCGTCGGCTCAGCCCAGCTGCCCGCGGTCCTTCGGCGCGGACCAGCCGGTGAAGGTCACCAGGTGCCGGTCGGCCGTGACCGCCCAGAGGTCGGGCGCGCCGTCGCCGTCCGCGTCGCCGGAGCTGCCCAGCACCGGGTACGCCGCGGGGGTGAGGCCGTTCGCCACCACGGTGCCGGCGGCCGGGTCGGCCAGTGCGGAGAAGTCGAGCAGGCCGTTCTCCTGCTTCGGCACGGGGTACGCGCGCAGCACGCCGGTGGCCCGCTCGCGGGACCAGAGGGTCAGGTTGCCCGCCGCGTCGGGGCCGGGGGCGACCAGCTCGTAGCCGCTCCAGTCGCCGGTGGTGGCGATCGCCTGGGCGGCGTAGTAGCTGGTGAAACTCGGGTGGTAGGCCCAGAGCCGGCCCTGCTCGACGGAGACCAGCACCGGCCAGCTCGGCTCGGCCGGATCGGCGGAGGCGCTGCCGAGCGCCACCAGCTGCTCGGCGGAGGCCCAGTCGGCCGTGTAGCCGCTCGGGCAGTCACCCCATTCGCCGGCCGCGTCGACGCAGTCCGAGGCGGCCGGCTTCCAGACCAGCTGCGGGAGCTCGGAGCTGAAGTCGCCCCCCGTGTGGTTGAGGTGGCCGTAGAGGATGCGCGGGTTGGCCGTGCTCTGCACCAGCAGGTCGGCGCCCGGACCGTGCGCCGGCGCCCAGCCGCGGTACAGGACCTTGGCGTGCTGCCAGCCCGCCCGCAGCGGCGAGAGCGACGCATGGACCACCGCGGACGGCGTGGTGCCCTCGCCCGCCGCGCTGATGATCGCGAGGTTGCCCGCGGCGTCGGGCAGCAGGATGTCGGGCACCCCGTCGGCGTCGACGTCGCTCGGGACGATCGGCTTGGGCCGCGGGTCCCAGGGCGCGTAGAAGGTGTGGGTGAAGGGCTGCCCCACGTTGCCGGCCTGGTCCATGGCCTGGACGGTGAGCATGTTGATGCCCCAGTCGTGGGGCTTCAGCTGCAGGACGGCGCTGCCGTCGGCGGCGGCCTTCGCGGTGTTGCCCGGGGTGGCGCAGTCCCAGCCGACGCCGAGGGTGCCGTTCAGCACGTACCGGAAGCAGGCGACCCCGGAGGCGGCGCCGCCGGCCGGGGCGGCGTCCAGGCCGGTGACGGTGAAGGCGCCGGTCTCGCCCGCGTACTTGACGGGGGTGGCGCCGGAGCCGGAGGCGGGGAAGTCGGTGGAGGCGACGCTGACGGCCGGCCGCGTGGTGTCCACCCGGACGTGGCACTTCGGGGTGGGGGCGCCCTGGCCCGGGTCGCGCTCCGGCCAGGCGCGCCAGGCGTACGTGCGGCCGTCCGCCAGGGCGGGGACGGTGAGCCGGGCGGTGCCGTCGGCGCCGGTGTCCACCGTGGTGTCGATCACCTTGTCGCCCTCGGGGGCGGCGGTCTCGTCCCAGACGGCGAACCGGGCGCGCGGGGAGGCCGCGGTGACGGTCAGTCCGGGCGTGGCGGTGCCGATCCAGCCGGGGGCGGTGGTGTCGTCGCAGGCGTCGGTCCGCACGCCGGTGCCGGCGAAGCCGGGGGTCGGGACGGCCCTGGGGTCGCCGACGCCGGCCGGGGCGGCCTGGGCGCCGGGGGCGGCCAGCAGGCCGAGGGCGAGCGCGGCGACGAGGCTGCCGCCGACGCGTCGCCGGGAGGTGTTCGTGGTCAAGTCCCCACCTGGTTCGTGATGCGAGCATGTGAACGAGCGGTGGGGATCATGCCAGTGCCCGAACGGGCCGGGCAACGGATATCGGGCGGCCCCTACTCGGCGGTACGGCGGCCCGAGCGCAGGCCGCGGACGCCGAGCGCGCCGACGGCGAGGCCGAGCACCAGCGAGGTGATCGCGAGCAGCAGGTGGACCCAGAAGAAGGCGGTGGGCTGCCCGTGGTCGCCGTCGACGAACGCCTGGCCGCCGGAGTCCTTCCAGAGGTTCTTGGCGAAGGTCGTCCAGATCACGATCGACCAGACCCCGAAGGCGGTGAGGAACCAGGAGGCACGGCGGCTGAGCTTCATGCCCCCAGTATGCGCGGGGGCCGTTCGGAGCAGCCTCGGCCCCCTCCTGCGGAGGACGGGCCCGGAACGACGGACGGCCGCCCGCCCGAATGGGTACGGTCTGCTGGTGCCCACACGCCGTCAGTACGCATGCCGCACGCCCGCACGCCCGTTCGCGGCGCTCGCCGCCCTCACCGTGCTCGCGCTGGGCGCCCCGGGGCCGGCGGTCGCGGCGCCGCCGGAGCCGCTCCCGCCGGCCGCGGTGGGCGGGGAGCGGCTCGGGCGGCCGGGCGTGCAGGTCCAGCCGCTGGCCGGGGCGCCCGCGCTGCCGGCCGACCTCACCGGGCTGTCGTGGATCGTCGCCGACGCGGAGTCCGGGGAGGTGCTCGCCGCCAACAACCCGCACCGGCGGCTGGCCCCGGCGAGCACGCTGAAGATCCTCTTCGCGGAGGCCCTGCTGCCGAAGTTCGACCGCAACCTGGTGCACCGGGTGGCGCCGCACGAGATCCAGGGCATCGGCGCGGGCAGCAGCCTGGTCGGGATCAAGGAGGACCTCGACTACCGGGTGGAGGACCTCTGGCGCGGGGTCTTCCTCAGCTCCGGCAACGACGCGGTGCACGTGCTGGCCCACATGAACGGCGGCATCGCGCCGACCGTCGCCGAGATGCAGGAACGCGCCCGGGCGCTGCACGCCCTCGACACCACCGTGGTCTCCCCGGACGGCTACGACATGGAGGGGCAGGTCTCCTCGGCCTACGACCTGTCGCTGTTCGCCCGGGCCGGTCTGCGCAACCCGGACTTCCGGGTGTACTGCGCGACCCGCGACGCGTACTTCCCGGGGGCGTACGACAAGAAGACCGGCCAGCGCGGAAGTTTCGGCGTCGCCAACACCAACCGGCTGCTCGGCCGGTACCCGGGCCTGATCGGGGTGAAGAACGGTTTCACCACCAACGCCGGCTCCACCCTGGTCGGCGCCGCCGAACGGGACGGCCGCACCCTGGTGGTGACGGTCATGCACCCGGCCTCGTACCAGAAGGTGTACGACGAGACGGCCGCGCTGCTGGACTGGGGCTTCGCCGCCGCCGGGAAGGTCGCACCGGTGGGCCGGCTGGTGGACGAGGGCCCGGCGGCCGCGGAGCCGGCGCCGACCGGGCAGGCGGGCGGCACCGCCGGCCAGCCCGCGCCGCCGCCCGCCCGGACCGCCCCGCCCGCCGCGGCGCCGCAGGACGGCGGCCCGGCCGGGTTCGGCGCGGCCGGCC
>NZ_JBSGXP010000145.1:0-21851 GCF_053610105.1 Kitasatospora sp. NPDC054939
TCCACGCCCGCACCGACGCCACCCTCCTCCTCCTCGGCGGCACCCCCTTCGACGAGAAACTCGTCATGTGGTGGAACTTCATCGGCCGCACCGGCCAGGAGATCGCCCAGGCCCGCACCGACTGGGAGACGGGCACGCGCTTCGGCCAGGTCCACGGCTACGACGGCCCCCGCCTGAACGCCCCGGAGCTCCCCGCCACACCCCTCAAGGCCCGCGGCCGCCAACGCTGACCGCGGTGAGGGAGCCTTGGCCAACGCTTGGGCGAGGAGCGGGGAACCGGTCGGCCGGGGAGGGGCGGGCGGCGTCCGCGGCGGCGCCGGGGGTGCGGATGCCGACGCATGGCTCATAAGCCGGTCGGCAACTGGGCTTCTCTGTCGCAGCTTTGACGCTGCCTGGTTTGACGTTTCATCAGATGGGCGCGCCCGTGTGTCGCTCGGGCGGCGGGTGCGCCGAACCTCGGAACGCACAGGCCCTGTCGCGCTCGCGCACGTTTCGATCACTTGTCCCGGGCTGGTTGGTTGGGCCAAGGGCCGGACGCGGCGGGGCCGTTGGGGCGTCGGGCTATAGTGCCCACGACAATTGCCGCGGACGGTTCGGCGTGCGTCCACCCCTGGCGGTGGGCGGCATCGGCTGCCTCGACGGAGGAACCGAACAACGGTGCGCAGAGTGCGAGTTGCCCGACCGGTCACGGCGCGCAACCCGGCGCGCCACCGTTCGGGCACGATGCGCCGGGTCGCGAGCGGCCGCCTCCGCCGCAGGGGTGCGAGCAGGGTCCGGTGCGTCCCGCCGGTCGGCCGAACTCCCCTTCCCCCGGCGGATCCCGGCCCCGGTCGGCGGAGGACCCGGCCCCAGCTGCCGCCGGCCTGAGCGCCGGGCAGCGCACCCGGCCCCGCCCCGCTCGGAGCCGTTCACCGTCACCGCGATCCCGTCACCGCCATTCCGTCACCCCGGCTGTCATCCCGGCGCCCCCTGATCCGCCGGGTTCTCCCGAGAGGCCCGCCCCGCCCCATGGTCGATCCCCGATTCAGCGTTCTGTCCGAGGAGTTCGCCGCCGATCCCTACCGGCACTTCGGCCGGCTGCGGGAGCAGTCGCCGGTGCACTACGAGCCGGCGGTCGACAGCTGGTTCCTCTCCCGGCACCGGGACGTGCGGCGGGTGCTGACCGACCACGAGGCGTTCAGCACCGCGATGCTGCAGGTGCGGGCGGAGCCGGTGATGGGCGGGCCGGTGCTGGCGCAGATGACCGGGGCCGAGCACACCGCCAAACGGAAGATCGTCGTTCGGGGGTTCACCGGCTCGGCGCTGGAGGAGCAGGTGCGGGCGATCCGGGTCAACGCCGCCGAACTGCTCGCCCCCTTCCTGCCCCGCGGACGGCTGGACCTCGTCAACGACTTCGGCCGGCCCTTCGCCGTCCGGGTCGCGCTGGACGTGCTCGGACTGGACCGGGACGACTGGTCCGAGGTCGCCGAACGGCTCGCCGGAGTCGGCGAGTTCATCACCACCATCGCCCTGACCGAGGAGCGCCGCCGGGCCTGCCTGGACCTCGCCCTCCAGTTGGAGGCGTACCTCGCGCCGGTCGTCGAGGAGCGCCGCCGACGGCCCGGCCGGGACCTGATATCGACGCTCTGCACGGCCGAGCACGACGGCGTCGCGATGACCACCCGCGAGGTCACCGCGCTGATCGTCAACATCCTGGTGGCCGCCGTCGAACCCGCCGACAAGACTCTCGGCCTGCTGTTCAAGCACCTGATCGACCACCCCGGGCAGCTCGCGGACGTCCGCCGCGACCCGGGCCTGCTGCCCGCCGCCATCGCCGAGACCCTGCGGTACACCCCGCCCGTCCAACTCGTGCCCCGCCGGGCGGAGCAGGACGCCGAGTTCGCGGGCACCGTCGTCCCGGCGGGCGCCACCGTCTTCTGCATGATCGGCGCGGCCAACCGCGACCCGGAGGCGTTCGCGGCGCCGGACACCTTCGACCTGCACCGCCAGGACCTGGGCACCGCCCGGTCCTTCACCGCCGCCGCCCAGCACCTGGCCTTCGGCACCGGGCTCCACCAGTGCGTCGGTGCGGCCTTCGCCCGCGCCGAGATCGAGACCGTGGCGGCGCTGCTGCTGCCGCTGCTCGACCAGGTCCGCCACAGCCCCGGCTCCCGGTACCGGGAAACCGGCCTGTACACCCGCGGCCCCGCCGAGCTGCCGCTGGAGTTCACGCCCGTCCCGGACGGCACCGGCCCCGGCGGCCGCTGACCGCCACCACGCCCACCGCGGCACGACCCCACCGCCCCTCCGGGAGAGGACCAGGATGACCCCGACCGACATCGCACGAGCCCTCGACGACCTGCTGTTCGACCCGGTCCCCGACCTCGACGAGGCCGTCGACCGGCACTTCGCCCCCGACTACCGCCAGCGCACCAACGGCGTGTGGAGCGACCGCGCGGGCTTCGTCCGGCACATGACCCGCCTGCGCACCCTGGTCCGCAGCGGAAGCGTCGAGGTCCACGACGAACTGCGCGACGGCCTGCGCTACGCCGACCGCCACACCGTCACCATCACCCAGCACAACGGCCGCACCTCCCGCACCGAGGTGTACCTCTTCGCCCGACTCGCCCCGGACGGGCGCTTCCAGTGCGTCGAGGAGACCACCCTCCTGGTCGACGGCAACGACGAGGACCGCGACCTGCCGTCCGTCCACTGACACCTGGCACCGGATACCCGGCACCGGACGCGCCGGGCCGCACACCCGGGCGCGCCCGGTGCCGCACACACGAGGAGGGAAGCCCCATGGCGTCCGTCGGTGAGCGACTGCGCAGTGCACGGGTCCAGGCCTTCGTCGGCCGGGACGAGGAACTCGGGTGCTTCGCCCGGGCGTTGGCCGGTGACCCCGAGGCGCCGTTCGCGTTCTACGTGTTCGGGCCGGGCGGCATCGGCAAGTCGACACTGCTGCGCCGCCTAGCGGACGGCGCCCGGGCGGCCGGGCGGACCCCGCTGGAACTGGACGGCCGCTTCGTGAGCCGGGACCCGGCCGACTTCGAGCGGACCGCCGCGCCCCTGCTGGACACGCCCGGCACGATCCTGTTCGTCGACTCCTTCGAGCACTGCCAGTGGCTGGAGAACTGGCTGTGGCAGCGCTTCCTGCCCCGCGCCGCCGAGCACACCCTGGTGGTCCTGGCGGGCCGGCTCGCCCCGCAGCCCCAGTGGAGCGCCGACCCCGCCTGGGCCGGCCTGCTGGACGTCCGCGAGCTGGAACCGTTCTCCGAGGACCAGGCCAGGACCCTGCTGGCCACGGCACAGGTGCTGCCCCAACTGCGCGAGCGGGTCCTGCGCTTCGCCGGCGGCAACCCCCTGGCCCTGTCCCTCGCCGCCGCCGCCAGGGAGGCCGACTGGACCCGGGAGGGCGTCTGGGCCCCCTCCGCCGACGTCCTGCGCACCCTGCTGTCGGGCCTGATCGGCGAGGTGCCGACACCCGCCCACCGCCGCGCCCTGGAGGTGGCCGCCCAGGCCTACTCGACGTCCGAGGAACTGCTCGCCGCCGTCCTGCCCGAGGAGGACGCCCACCTGCTCTTCGCCTGGCTCCGCGACCTGCCCTTCATGGAGCCCACCCACCGCGGCCTCCACCCGCACGACGCCGCCCGCGAGACCCTGGCCGCCGACCTGCGCTGGCGCGCCCCCAACGCCTTCGTGACGATGCGCCACCGGCTCGCCGAGGAGTACCTGCGCCTGCTGCGCGAGGCCCCCGAGGAACGGGTCTGGACGGTCACCGACGAACTCTTCCACCTCTTCCGGGAGCACGAACTCATCGCCCGCCTGCGCACCTGGTCCCGCGAGGACGAGGTCCACGACCGGCCGCTCGACCCCGCCGACCTCGACGCCGTCCTGCGGATGGCCGCGGAGACCGAGGGCCCGGCCTCCGCCGAACTGGTCCGCTACTGGGCGCAGCGCCAGCCGCAGGCCTTCAGCGTCTACCGCCTGGTCGGCACCGGCCGGATCGTGGCGTTCACCGCCCGCCTCGCCCTGCCCGCCCCCGCCGACCCCGAGGACCTCGCCACCGACCCCGTCGTCCGGGCCGCCTGGGAGTACACCGACGCCACCGATCCGGTACGGCCCGGCGAACACATCGGCATCAGCCGCTTCACCGTCTACCCCGAGCGGTACCAGGTGCCCTCGCGGGTCATCGACCTGAGCAGCTCCCGCGCCCAGGCCGAATCCGCCCGGGCCCGCGGCCGCGCCTACGGCTTCGCCGTCTGGCAGGACGCCGAGACCTGGGCCGCACGCGTCGGCGGCACCCTCGTCGACACCGGCGCCCGACCGCGGGTCGGCGCCCACACCTACGGCGTGTTCGGCGTCGACTGGCGCCGGGTGCCCGTCGAGACCTGGCTGCGCCACTTCATGTCGGCCACCCCCGTGCCCGTCCAGGCCGGGCCCGCCGGCAGCTCGCGCACCGCCTTCGACCACTCCGTGCGCGAGGCGCTGACGCACTGGCGCGACCCCGCCGCGTTCGCCGCCTGCGCCCTGCTGCGCACCCGGCTGGCCGCGGACCTCGACGACCCCGTGGGCGAGCTGCGCGCCCTGCTGCGCCGGGCCGTGGACGACCTCGCCGCCGATCCGCGCGGCGTACGCGCCCGCGATGCCCTCGCGGCGGGCCACTTCTCCGGCGCGCCCACCCAGGAGGCCGCCGCCCGCCGGCTGGGACTGCCGTACGGCACCTACCGGCGCCACCTGCGCCAGGGCCTGGACCTGCTCTGCGCGGCGCTCTGGCAGCAGGAGCTGCACGGCGGCCGCTGAGCTGGTCCCGTCGCCGGCGTCCGTCGCTCGGTCCGGTGGCGGGTGGACGGCCGGGCGGGCGCCGGGTCGGTGGCGGCTGGGCGCAGGGCCGGTGACCGGTCGTCGACGAGTGCGCAGACGGCCGCTGACGGGTGGACAGGTGCGGACAGCAGTGGACAGGGCCCGCGCCCGTCCGGTCTGGCAGGTGGACAGCGACCCGGCGGAGTCTGTGCGGCATGAACGTTGCACGCACGCAGACGGAGCCGGCCGGGGAGCCGGGAGCGGGCCGCGACGGCCCCGTACCCACCCGGTCCGCCCCGGCCGCCCGGACCGCTTCACCCGGGGCGGCGCTCGCCGCGCTCGCCGCGGCCCAGTTCACCGTCATGCTCGCCACCTCGATCGTCAACGTGGCACTGCCGCAGATCCGGGCCGGCGTCGGCCTCTCCGACGGCGCGATCACCTGGGTGGTCAACGCCTACGGTCTGGCGTTCGGGGCGCTGCTGCCGGCCGGCGGCCGGGCGGCCGACCTGCTCGGCCGCCGCCGGGTCCTGCTCGCCGGACTCGCCCTGTTCGCCGCGTCCTCGCTGGCGGCGGGCCTGGCCACCGACCCGGCCGCGCTGATCGCCGCCCGGTCCGTCCAGGGCCTCGCCGCCGCGGCCATCGCCCCGGCCGCGCTCGCCCTGGCGATGGCACAGTTCTCCACCGGCCCCGGGCGCGGCAAGGCTCTCGGCGTGTGGGGCGCCGTCTCCGGCGCGGGCGGCGCCGGCGGCGTCCTGCTGGGCGGGCTGCTCACCCAGGCCTGGGGCTGGCCCTGGATCTTCCATGCGGTCGCCCTCGGGTCGGCGCTGGTACTGGCCGCGGTCGCCGTCCTGGTACCCGCACCCGGACCGAGGACCGCGGCCGCGGGTACGGGCGGCCGGTTCGACCTGCTCGGCACCACCACCGTCACCCTCGCCCTGACCTGTCTGGTCTGGGGCCTGACCACCGCCCGCGGCACCGGCTGGAGCGACGCCGGGGTCCTCGGCGCCCTGGGCGCGGCCGCCGTCCTCCTCGCCGCGTTCGCCGCGATCGAACTCCGCCGACCGAACGCGCTGGTCCCGCCCCGGCTGCTCACCACCGGCCGGGTCGCCACCGGCAACCTGCTGATGGCCCTGCTCGGGTCCGTGTGGATCGCCCTGTTCTTCTTCCTCCCGCTCTACCAGCAACAGGTCCTCGGCTCCGGCCCCTTGGCCACCGGAGCGGGCCAACTCCCGCTCGCCGCAGCCAATATGCTCGGCGCCACCCTGGCACCCCGGCTCGCCCGGCGGTTCGGCCCGACCACCACCGTGGTCGCCGCCCTGCTCACCGAGGCCGCCGGCCTGCTCTGGCTGGCAGGCATCAGGGCCGACGGCAGCTACCCCGTCGACATCCTCGGCCCGAGCATCCTGGTCGGCCTGGGCCTCGGCGTCGCCTTCGTCCAACTCACCGCCCTCGCCGTGGACGGCGTCCCGCCCCAGGACTCCGGAGTCGCCGGGGGACTCGTCAACACCACCCGCCAGGTCGGCGGCGCGGTCGGCCTCGCCGCGCTCACCACCCTCGCCGGCTCCGTCACCGCCCGCAGGGCCGCCGACGCGCCCCACCTGGAGGCCCTCACCGCCGGCTACCGGGCCGCCTTCGCCGTCTCGGCCGCGGTCCTGACCGCCACCGCACTCCTCGCGCTGCTGCTCACCCGCCGCGCCGCCGGCCGGGAGCCCGCGACCCCCGCGGCCGGGGCGCCGCCGGCACCGTAGCCCGACCCCGACCCGCGGCCGACCTGGGCCCCGCGACCCACGACCGCCCCCCATCCCCGACTTCTGACAGCACCGAAAGGAAACCCGCCATGAGCACCGCCAAGCCCCCGTACCTGACCGGCCACTTCACCCCCGTCGCCGACGAGCTCACCGCCACCGGCCTCACCGTCGAGGGCACCCTGCCGCCCGAGCTGACCGGCCGCCTGATCCGCAACGGCCACAACCCCAAGCCCGGCATCACGCCCACCCACTGGTTCAAGGGCAGCGGCATGGTCCACGGCATCCGGCTGAACCAGGGCCGCGCCGAGTGGTACCGCAACCGCTGGGTCCGGACCCCCGCCCTCGACGGCGCCCCCTACCTGACCGAGCACGGCCCCGACCTCACCGCCAGCGCCGCTGGCACCCACGTCATCGAGCACGCCGGCCGCCTGCTCGCCCTGTGCGAGGCCAACCTGCCGTACGAGCTCACCCCCGAACTCGACACCGTCGGCCCGTACGACTTCGGCGGCACGCTGCGCACCGCGATGACCGCCCACCCCAAGGAGGACCCGGCGACGGGCGAACTGCACTTCTTCGGGTCCTCGCCCGTGCCGCCGTTCCTGACGTACCACGTCGCCGACGCCAAGGGCACGATCCTCCGGAGCGCCGAGGTGCCCGGAGCGACCGGCGCGCTCAAGCACGACTTCGCCATCACCCGCGGCCACGTGGTCTTCATCGAGGGCAACGTCGCCCTCGACCCCACCGACCACTCCGGCATCCCCTACGGCTGGAGCGACCGGCAGCCCGCCCGCATCGGGATCATGCCGCGCGGGGCCGACGGGGACCGCGGCATCCGCTGGTTCTCCATCGAGCCCGGCAACATGCTGCACGTCGCCAACGCCTACGAGGACGGGCAGGGCCGCATCGTCCTGGAGGGCCCCACCGTGGACCGCGAGGGCTTCCGGCTCTCCTGGAACTGGTGGATCGGCGCCCCCGGCCGCGGCAGCGAGCCCGTCGCCCGCTCCTACACCCGCCGCTGGGTGGTCGACCTGGTGTCCGGCAGCGTCGACGAGCAGATCATCGACGACCTGCCGGTGGAGTTCCCCACCCTCAACGAGGCGTACCTCGGCGCCGAGAACCGCTACCAGTACGCCGTCTCCTTCCCCGACGAGCAGGGCCACGGCGGCTACGGCGTCGTCAAGTACGACCGGGTCACCGGCGCCCGCCGGATCCGCCGGGTCGGCGACGCCCGGATGCCGAGCGAGGCCGTCTTCGTCCCCGCCGCCGGAGCAACCGGCGAGGACGACGGCTACCTGCTCACCGTCGTCTCCGACCTCAAGCAGGACGCCTCCCAGCTGCTGGTCCTCGACGCGTCCGGCCTCGACCACGTCGCCGTCGTCCACCTGCCCCACCGGGTGGGCGCCGGACTCCACGGCTCCTGGATCCCCGGCACCGACCCCCGCTGACCCGCCTCCCAGCGCCCACCCGCCCACCAACCCGTACCCCGAAGGAACCCGACGATGTCCCGCCTCCCGCGCGCCGCGGCCGCCCTCGCCACCCTGGCCGCCGCCGCCACCCTCACCGCCGCACCCGCCTCCGCGGCCCCCGCCGACCGGGACGCCGCCCGCCGCCCGGCCGCGACCATCGCCGCCTGGGCCTGCGCCTGGAACGGCAGCGACCCCCGGGCGCTCGGCGCCCTGTTCACCGCCGACGGCACCTACACCGACCTCGCCGTCGGCCTCACCTTCCACGGCCGGCAGGAGATCTCCGGCTGGAAGGCCCGCGCCGACCGGCTCATCGACGGCGTCCACGTCACCGTCCGCGCCACCCACCGCACGGGCACCCGGATCACCGTGGAGACCACCTACGCCGGCCACCTCAAGGGCGCACCCGAGCCCTTCGCCGTGCCGATGACCACCCGCCTCGACCTCGACGCCCGCGGCCGCATCACCGCCGACCAGGACCACTACAGCCTCGCCGCCGTCCTCACCCAGTCCGGCCTCCCCGCCGACTGGACCCCGCCCACCCCCTGACCCGCCCCCACCCCGAACCCCCCGGCCGACGGCAGCCCACCCCCCTGCCGCCGGCCGGGGCCGCGCCGCGACCCGGTCGACCCCGCCCCGGGCGGCGGCGGGGCAGGGGACGGGGAGGTAGAGTTTTCGGCTGCGTGGCGGACCGCTGGTGTTTCCTCGCCGTCGAGGGGCTCCGGGTGGTGCGCGGGGCTGTGGCGGGCTGCGCGTTCCCCCCCGTTCCCGAGCACGACAGGTCCGACCGTCTTGCAGACTGCCCCACTCACCGCTGTTGCGCGCCTGCGCGGAATCCGGCCCGACTGGGTGCGGGATCCGCGGGTCTGGCGCACCGAGATCCTGGGCGGCCTGGTGGTCGCGCTGGCACTGATCCCCGAGGCGATCGCGTTCTCGGTGATCGCCGGGGTGGATCCGAGGATCGGGCTGTTCTCGTCCGTGACCATGGCGGTGGTGATCGCGGTGGTCGGCGGGCGGCGGGCGATGATCTCGGCGGCTACGGGGGCCGTGGCGCTGGTGGTCGGGCCGCTGAACCGGGAGCACGGCTTCGGGTACCTGGTGGCGGCGGTGATCCTGGGCGGGGTGTTCCAGATCGTGCTGGGGCTGCTGGGGGTGGCGAAGCTGCTGCGCTTCGTGCCGCGCTCGGTGATGGTCGGCTTCGTGAACGCGCTGGCGATCCTGGTCTTCGTGGCGCAGGTCTCGGAGATGGCGCACGTGCCGTGGCCGGCGTACCTGCTGCTGGGCGGCGGGCTGGTGCTGATGGTGCTGCTGCCGAGGCTGACGGCGGTGGTGCCCGCGCCGCTGGTGTCGGTGGCGGTGCTGACCGCGATCACCGCCGGGGCCGGGATCGCGGTGCCGACCGTCGGGGACAAGGGCGAACTGCTGTCCTCGATACCGGCGCCGGGCCTGCCGGACGTGCCGTTCACCCCGGAGGCGCTGGCCGTGGTCGCCCCGTACGCGCTGGCGATGGCGCTGGTCGGGCTGATGGAGTCGCTGATGACGGCGCGGATCGTCGACGACCTCACCGACACCCGCTCCGACAAGACCCGGGAGTCGGTCGGCCAGGGGGTGGCCAACATCGTCACCGGGCTCTTCGGTGGCATGGGCGGCTGCGCGATGATCGGGCAGACCATGATCAACGTGAAGGTGTCCGGCGCCCGCACCCGGCTGTCGACCTTCCTCGCGGGCGCCTTCCTGCTGGTGCTCTGCCTGGCCCTCGGACCGGTCGTGTCGGAGATCCCGATGGCCGCGCTGATCGCCGTGATGGTGACGGTCTGCTTCGCGCAGTTCGACTGGCACTCGGTGGCCCCGCGGACGCTGAAGCGGCTGCCGGCCGGGGAGAGTGCGGTCATGGTGATCACCGTGGTCTGCGTCGTCGCCACCGACAACCTCGCGGTCGGCGTGGTAATCGGCTCGATCTCCGCGATGGCGGTGTTCGCCAAGCGGGTCGCCCACCTGGTGGCGGTCACCGCGGTCACCGACCCGGACGGCGGCCGGGTCGTCTACACCGTGACCGGCGCGCTGTTCTTCGCCGCCAGCAACGAGCTCGCCGAACGGTTCGACTACGCGAACGACCCGGCCGAGGTGGTCGTCGACCTGACCCACGCGCACATCTGGGACGCCTCCTCGGTCGCCGTCCTGGACGCCGTCACCGCCAAGTACGCGCAGCGGGGCAAGACCGTGGCGATCGTCGGCCTCAACCCGCACAGCGCGCGCATCCACCGGACCCTGAGCGGCGAACTCGCGGGCCACTGACCGGCGGTGCCGGCCGCCGGGGTGCGGGGGCCGCGCCCCGGGTCTGAGCGCGGGCTCGGGGCTCAGGGGCGGGCGAGGGCTCAGGGGCGGGCGAGGCCGGCGGGGGTCAGTGCTGCCGGCGGTCCGGGGCGGGGGAGCCCGTGGCCGGGGCCGGTTCGTTGTGCCGCCGACCGGCCCGGCGGCCGAGGGCGGTCAGCCGGTCGACCGGGCCGCCCGGACGGTGCCTGGCCGCCGCGCCCGCCCCGGGCACACCGTGCTCGGGCGCGCCCCCGGCAGCCGGCAGCAGCCGGGCGGCCAGCCCGAGCACCCGGCCGGTGGTGGCGGGGGCGATCCCGTGGGCCAGCACGGCGGCCTTGGCGGGCGGTGTCAGGACCAGTTCGCGGCGGCCGCGTTCGACCGCCCGGACGATGCGGCGGGCCGCCCGTCCGGCGTCCATGGAGAGCAGCGGCAGCGAGGCCGCCGGGGCGAACCACGCGTACTCGCGCCCGGGCTGGCCGGTGAACTCGGCGGCGGTGGGCGAGCCGGTGCGCATCAGCCCCGGCAGCACCGTGGTGACCCGGATGCCGTGCTGCGACAGTTCGGCGGCCAGCCCCTCGGAGAGGCCGGTGAGCGCGAACTTGGCCGCCACGTACGGCAGCAGGTGGGGTGCGGCGACCCGGCCGCCGATCGAGGAGATCATGACGATCGAGCCGGAGCCGCGGGCCCGCATCGACGGCAGCACCGCCTGGACCAGCCGCAGCGGTGCCATCGCCATCAGCTCGTGGGCGCGCCGGAAGTCCTCCTCCTGCATGGCCTCGACCGGGCCGACCTGGATCAGTCCGGCGTTGTTCACCAGCAGGTCCACCTCGGCGCCGAAGCGTCGGCGGACGGCCGTGAGCAGGTCGTTCGGCGCCTGCGGGTCCATCAGGTCGCAGGGCGTGCCGGCGACCGCGCCCGGCCGACCGGCCAGCTGCCGCACGGCCCGCTCCAGGGTGGTCCGGTCCCGGCCGCAGAGCATCACCCGGCAGCCCCGGTCGGCGAGTTCACCGGCGATCAGCAGGCCGAGGCCGCGCGAGGAGCCGGTGACCAGCGCGGTGCGTCCGGCGAGGTCGTTGCTGCGGTGCATGGGACTGCGGTGCGTGGAGCTGCGGTGCATGGGGCTGCGGTGCATGGGCCGCACACCTTTCGTTCGTCGAGGGGTGTCGGACGCGCCGGTGCGAGATGTCCGGCTCGGGGCGTACGGTCCGGGGTGTCCGGCCCGCCGCGTTCGGGTTCGGGCCGCCCGGCTCGGTCCGGTGTCCGGCTCGGGAATGCCCGGTCGGGGCGTCCCGGTGCTCCGGCGTGTGTCCGTCCGGCCCGCCGGCAAACCCGCGCGGACGCCACCGCGGGTTTGCCCCCGATGCACGGGGTAGGCGCGCACGCATGGAGGACTACGGACCCCCGGCCGACGACCGCTTCCGCGACGTGGACGCGTACGACCTGTGCGACGAGTGCGGCGAGGTCGTCGCCGGCGACGAGTTGATCAGCGCCCTGGTGGCCGATTCCTCCGCCCTGCACGCCGGCGATCCGGACCTGGACGGCAAGCGGGTCGTCATGGCCTGCTCGGTCGAGCACCTGGCCGTGCTGGTGGAGCAGTACCGCAGGCGCCCGTTCGTGCCCGAGGAACAGTGGGCCGGCAAGGTCTGCCGCGCTCTCGCCAGGTACGACGAGCCCGTGCCGCTCGGCATCGTGGCCGCGCTGAGCGGCCTCTCGGAGCAGCAGGCGCAGCTCGGCGTCGACTGGCACAACGCTCGCGCCCGCGCCTGGCAGGCCGAGTTCGGGGACGGTGCGGGAGGCGGGGACGAGGACGGGGACGGGGACGCGCCAGGCAGGGACGACGGGAACGGGAACGGCGACGGGGCGGGGCAGGACGAGCTCTGAGCAGCCGCAAGCGCGGCGGCCCGCCGCTGCGTGCGCCGGCCGAGCGGACTCCGGCCGCGGCAGCCCGGGACCGACCGGGTCACCGGCCCGCCGCCGGCCGTTTCCGCAGCCCGGGCGGGGGAAGGCGCGCGCCACCGACGGGAAGCACTGCCGGCGGGAAGCACTGGAGGTCCCTGATGGAAGCGATCGTCCTCCTCAAGGAGGACCACAAGACCGTCGAGAAGCTGTTCAAGGCGTTCGAGAAGGCCGAGGACACCGCGTACGCGGAGAAGAAGGAGATCGTCGACAAGGTGGTCGAGGAGCTGACCGCCCACGCGGTGATCGAGGAGGAGGTGTTCTACCCGGCGGCGCGCAAGGCCGCGCCGGAGACGGCCGACCACGTGCTGGAGAGCGTCGAGGAGCACCACGTGGTGGTGTGGATGCTCTCGGAACTGTCCGGTCTGGACCCGCAGGACGAGCGCTTCGACGCCAAGATGACCGTGCTGATGGAGAACGTGCGCCACCACGTCGAGGAGGAGGAGAAGGACTGGTTCCCCGAGGTCCGCAAGGCCATGGGGCGCAAGAGCCTGGTGGAGCTCGGTGAACGCCTCGCCGAGGCCAAGGAGAGCGCCACCCGGGACCCGCTGGAGGTGCCCAGTGCGAGCGAGTGAGCCGGGCCCGCCCCCGGTCGTCGCCGCTGCCGCCCCGTCGGCGCGGCTCGCCCGTCGCCTCCGGCGCTACGCCGTCGCCGTACCCGGCGGTGCGCCCGGCGCGCCCGGTACGCACGCCCGCGCGCGCACCGTCATCGTGCACCGGACGGACCGGATCGGACCCGCGGGCGAGCCCGTGTTCGAGGACGGCACCGGGCTGTTCTCCGTGCAGATCGACGGCGCGGTCGCCGAAGTCCTCACTGCTCCGGGCGGTCTGGCCCTGTTGCACCCGTGCCTGGAGGCCGTCCCCATGCCGTGAGCCGAGGACGCCCCAACCCTGCCCGGACCGGCCGTTTCCCGTCGGCGGACCCGGGCAGGCGCCGTGGCCGGAGCCGGAACGGAGATCCGGCGCAGGGATCGCGGCCCGGGGAACGCCGCCCGGTGCGCGGCCCGCGCGGCGCCGGCGGAAAGAGCGGACCGGAGAGCGGAGCGGGACCATGACCGGGAGCAGAGTGATCGCGGTGTGCGGCGCGACCGGACAGCAGGGCGGCGCCCTGGCACGTGCGGTGCTCGCCCGGCCCGACGAGCGGTTCACGGTGCGGGCGATCACCCGCAGACCCGACTCCGAGCCCGCGCGGGCCCTGGCGGAGCTGGGCGCGGAGGTCGTCCGGGCCGACATGGACGACGAACCGAGCCTCGCCCCGGCCTTCGAGGACGCGTACGGGGCGTTCCTGGTCACCAACTTCTGGGAGCACCTGTCCGCGCAGCGGGAGAAGGACCAGGCCGCCGCCCTGGCCCGGGCCGCCGGGCAGGCCGGGGTGCAGCACGCCGTGTGGTCGACCCTGGACGACACCCGCGCCTGCATCCCGCTCGACGACGACCGGATGCCCACCCTGCAGGGCTCGTACAAGGTCCCGCACTTCGACGCGAAGGCGGAGGCCGACCGGTACTTCCCGGAGGCGGGCGTGCCGACCACCTTCCTGCGCGCCACCTTCTACTGGGAGAACCTGCTGACCATGTTCGCCCCGCAGCGCGGCGAGGACGGCGCCCTGCAGCTGACCTTCCCGATGGGCAACAGCCGGCTCGCGGGCATCGCCGTCGAGGACATCGGACGGATCGCGATGGCCGTCCTCGACCGCGGTACCGACCTGATCGGCGCCGCCGTCAGCATCGCCGGTGAGCACCTGACGCTCGGCCGGATGGCCGAGATCCTGACCGAGACGGTCGGCACACCCGTCCGGTACCTGCCGATGACCCCGGACGCCTACCGCGCACTGGGCTTCGACGGGGCCGACGAGGCGGGCAACATGTTCCAGTACTACGCGGACTGCGAGGACCACTTCGTCGGTGCCCGCGATCTCGACGCGATCCGCGCCCTCGACCCCGACCTGCAGACCTTCGCCGACTGGACGGCCGCCCACCGCGACGAACTGCGCGCCGCCTGGACCTAGACGCCTGGACCCCGACGCCTGGACCCGGCCGTCGAAGTCCCGCTTGTCCCGGTAGCGGGCGAGCGCGTCGGTGGGGCCGCAGGATCGTTTAGTTCGGCTGAACGACCTTTGACGGAATGTGCGTTGATGCAGGTCAGGATGGGTGACAGGCTGGAGCCGTACCGAGCTCGGCACTCCGCCGACCGACCTCCGAGGAGCCCCGTATGGCCGGCACGTCCGACCCGTCCAGCTACTTCCCCTCGATCGAGAAGAAGTACGGCCGCCCGATCGCCGAATGGAAGGACCTCATCCGGTCCTCGCCGCTGACCAAGCACATGGAGCTCGTCGCCTGGCTCAAGACCGAGCACGGGCTCGGCCACGGCCACGCGAACGCCCTGGTGGCCCACACCCGCGCCGAGGACGCGGCGAGCTGAGAACCGGCGGAGCGGGCGGCGGGCGGCGGGCTGTGGCCGCCGGGCTGGGGCCGGTCGGTGACCGGTCAGCGGCCAGGGGTGCGCTCCACCGAGGCCGCGACGTCCGCGAGGTCCTTCGCGATGGCCTTCGCCACCGCCTTCGTCCCGAGGCGGCCCATCAACCGGGCCAGCAGGGGCGGCTTCCCGCCGTGCTGCGGACGGGCCGAGAAGATCATCGTCACGGTGGTCCGCCCCGGCGCCGTCTCGACCAGCCGGAACTCGGACACGTAGTGCATGCCGGAGTTGTCCGCTTCGGCGACGTAGCGCTGCGGCACCTCGCACGCCGTCACCCACATCTCCTCGGTCGCCGACTTGCCGAACATCCGCCGGGTCTCGCGCCAGCGGGTCCCCACGCCGAACGGGCCCGAGGAGAGCACCTCCACCGCGTCCACCCCGCTGAGGCGCTGCGGCATCGACCCCAGATCGGTCATCGCCGTCCAGACGCGCTCCACCGGCGCCGCCATCTCCCGTGCCACCGAAACCTCAGGCTGTCCCATACCGGCAGTCTCCCGCCTCGGCGCCTCCGGCGCGCGGCGGTGCGCGGGGTGGGGTGAGGCGGGGCGATGGGGGGCGTCGGCGCTCGGCGCGGCGGTGGGCGGTGGTGGGGGGAGGGGTCGGCGTCCGTGGTGCGGTGCGGCTCCGGATGTGGGGCGGTAGGAGGTGGGCGCCCCGCGGCGGTGGCCGGGAGCGGTCAGGCGTGCGGGGGGCCGGTGGTGGCGGCTTCGGCGGACGTGTCGGCCGGGGCCGGGGCCGGGCGGAGGAGGGTGGCGAGGCCCTCGCGGGTGGCGGCGAGGACGACGAGGTCGCCGTCCGAGAGCATGCGGTTGGCCGGGGGTTCCCAGAGGAGTTCGGAGGCCGCCGGGTGGGAGTGGGCGAGGTGCGGGGCGCGTTCGGCGGGGTCGGCCAGGTCGACGGCGAGGATGCGCCAGGCTCCGGCGCGGTGGGCCTCGGCGACGGTGCGGCCGGTCAGGTGCGGGTTGCCGGCCACCTCGACGGCGGCGACGAGCAGGACGCGCCGGCCGACAGCGATCGCGCCGACGACCTGCCGGCCCATCATCGCGGAGGCGAAGGAGGGGGCGGCGAGGAAGGAGACGCTGCGGCTGCGGGTGGTGGCGCCGGGGTAGGAGTCGCGCAGGGCCCGGTAGATGTCGAGCGCGAAGTCGTCGTCGAAGAGCCGCAGGACGGTGCGGATGCCGGGCCGGCACTCGCGGGCGTACAGGGTGGCCTCCAGGTTGCTGCTGTCGTCGCTGGTGAGTGCGAGCAGGGCGGAGGCGCGCTGGATGCGGGCCTCCTGGAGGACGCCCTCCTGGGTGGCGTCGCCGATGACCACCGGGACGCCGTACGCGCGGGCCTGGGCGATGCCGAGCGCGGACGGGTCGCTGTCGATGCAGACGACCGGGATGTCGAGTTCCCAGAGGTGTTCGAGGACGCGGCTGCCGACCCGGCCGAGGCCGATCAGCACGACGTGGCCGGCCAGCCGGCGCGGTGGCCGGCGCAGCAGGGAGGCGGCACGGAAGGTGCCGAGGGCCTCCAGGGTGACGGCGATCAGCAGGGGCATCAGCAGCATGCCGCTGATCGCGGAGAGGACCTGGAGCACCTTGCGGCCCCGGACGGCGTCCTCGGCGGGGTCGGCGATGCCGAGGACGTCGAGCAGGGCGAGCCAGACGGCGTACTGGGGGGAGAGCCCGGTGACGGCCCAGGTGACGGCGGCGAACGCGGTGACGAGGACGGTCAGGGCGGCGAGGGCCCAGCGCAGCCGGGGCGGGAAGACGGTGCCGAGCGGCATGCCGGCCAGTCCGGCGAGCCGGCGGCGGCGCCGGGGCGGCTGGTCGCGGCCGAGCAGTTCGAGGACGAGCCGGGGGGTCTGCTCCGGTACGGACTCCGGGTCGGGCAGCAGCTGGTCGGCGGGGTCGGGGTCGGCGGGGGCGGCGAGGACGCCGAGCAGGCGGCCCTGGAGTTCCCCGCCGGGGGCGAGTTCGGCGACCCGCAGCAGCCGGCCGTCGACGGGGACGACCTGGCTGCGGCCGGAGAGTGCGGCGGCGACCAGGGCGGGGGCGGCGGTCGCGGAGGTGGACAGCACGGTGGTGGACGCCTGGACGGCGGACGGCGCCCCGGGGGTGCGGGCGAGCGCGGCCCGGTCGAGGAGCTGTTCGACGCGGGCGCCGAGCCTGCGGTTGTAGACCCGGACGACCAGCCGCAGCCGCGGGTTGATCCGGCGGGCGCGCAGGGCGGCGTGGATGTTGGCCTGGTCGTTGTCGGAGGTCAGGGCGAGGGCCGCGGCCCGGGCGGTGCCGACGGCCGCGAGTGCGGCGGCGTCGGGTTCGGCGGCCTCCAGGATCCGCACCCGGGGGTCGGCGGCGGCGAGGGCGGCGAGCTGCGGCCCGTGGCCGCGGGCGGTGGAGGGGACGACCACGGTGACCCGCTGTCCGTAGAGGGTGGCGAGTTCCACGGCGAGCCGGTGGGTCAGGGCGTTGTCGCCGAAGACCACCATGTGCTCGTGCTCGTGCCGGGGCCCCTCCGCGGGCGGGCGGGGTGCGGCGGTCGCGGTGCTGCGCTGCGGCGGCAGGGCGGTGGTCATCCGAACCTCCAAGGAGACCCCGGCCTTCGGGCCTGGGAGGAATGGGACTTCCTGCGGAGCAGGGAGAGGGGCTGCGATTCGCCGTCAAGGCGGACCGCAGTGGCATGACGTGCGGATTTGATCGCCACCTGGTCTCTCGCTGGTTTGCGAGTGTGGCCACGGACCAGGTGAAGCGGGCGTTCAAGTACCGCTTCTACCCGACGGATGCGCAGGCGGCTGAGCTGTCGCGCACGTTCGGGTGTGTTCGCAAGGTGTACAACCTGGCGCTGGCGGCCCGCACCGAGGCGTGGACGCTGCGCCGGGAGCGGGTCGGCTACAACGCCACCTCCGCGCTGCTCACGGCGTGGAAGAGGACCCAGGATCTGGCCTATCTGTCCGAGGTCTCCTCCGTCCCGTTGCAGCAGACGCTGCGTCATCTGCAAGGGGCGTTCAAGAACTTCTGGGCGAAGCGGGCGAAGTACCCGACGTTCAAGTCCAGGAAGAAGTCCCGGAGGTCCGCCGAGTACACCACCAGCGGCTTCCGGTTCCGGGACGGCCGGCTCAGGCTGGCGAAGATGGCCGAACCACTCGACATCGTGTGGTCCCGGACCCTGCCGGAGGGGGCCGTGCCGTCCACGGTGACCGTGTCGCAGGACAGCGCGGGGCGCTGGTTCGTCTCGATGCTGTGCGAGGACCGTCCCTCGATGCCCGCGCCGGTCGACCACGCGGTCGGCATCGACGCGGGCATCACCACGCTGTTGACGCTCTCCACCGGCGAGAAGATCACCAACCCCAGGCACGAACGTAGGGACCGCGAACGCCTGGCCAAGGCCCAGCGCGAACTCGCCCGCAAGGCCAGGGGCGAGGGTTCGAACCGGGCGAAGGCCTGGCTGAAGGTCGGCCGGGTGCACGCCCGGATCGCCGACCGGCGCAGGGACTTCCTGCACAAGCTCACCACTCGACTCGTCCGCGAAAACCAAGTGGTCGTGATCGAGGACCTGGCCGTGGGGAACATGCTCAAGAACCGCAAGCTCTCCCGCGCCGTCGCGGACGCGAGCTGGAGCGAGCTGCGGTCGATGCTGGAGTACAAGGCCGGCTGGTACGGGCGCGAGGTGATCACCGTGGACCGGTGGTTCCCCTCGTCCAAGCTGTGCTCGGCCTGCGGCACCCTGCACGGCAGGATGCCGCTCGACGTCCGCGAGTGGACGTGCTGCGGCTGCGGGACGACCCACGATCGGGACGTCAACGCAGCGCGCAACATTCTGGCCGCCGGGCTGGCGGTCACAGCCTGTGGAGACGGTGTAGGACCTCAACGGAGCACTCCGGGCGGGCAGTCGTCGGTGAAGCAGGAAGTCGTCCCAGCACCCCGCGCACGTGGGGTGTCTCAGCCGCGAGGCTGAGGGGAATCCCCGTCCCTCCAGGGTGGGGAAGATGTCAAGGTGTCAGTCTGTCTCCCCGTGCAGGTGTGCGAGGGCAGTTCGCCCACAACCGGGGGTGTCGTCCGACGTGTCGTCACCGGCGCCCGGAACGCGGCGCTCCCAGCTCCGCCGTCGACGTCCCCACCCCCGTCGGGGACGTCCGCACGGGCCAGCCGGTGCTCGGGGATCATGGCAGCCGGGTGCGGGGCGGCGCATTGCCGTGATCCGGCAGTCTTCGCGGGCCCTGCATGCCGTCCCGGTACGCCCGGTGCCGGTGCGCGCGTGCGCGGGGCCGTCGGTCGGGCGGGCCGGGCGTCGTTCACGGCTGCTCGCTCCCGCCCGCTCCCGCCCGCTCCCGGTCGGGGCCGTTCGGGGGCGTCCTGTCCGGGTCGGGGGCCGTGCGGTAAAGTTCCGCCTCGGAGAATCGCTCTCCTGTGCGAGCGGACGGGGCGTCAGGCCCCCTCGGGCGTACCGGGAGCACCGGGCCCGGATGCCGGGACGAGGGGGGCGTGACATGGGACGGGACATCCGCACCACAGCCGTTCCAGCCGCCGACGCCGCACCCCGGCCGACCGTACGGCTGCCCAGAACGGCGCGCGTCGAGAACGCCGCGCGCGACGGCGTGCCCGATACCGACCCTGCCGCCGACCGCGCCTGACCGGGCGTCAGGCGTCTTCGGGGCCGACGACCGCCCCGTCCGGACCGCCCTGTCCGGACCGCTGCGCCCGCGCCCGTCACCTCCGCCCACCCCGCGGCCCCACCGGGCGCGCGCCGCCGACCGGATCGCGCCGACGCCGCGGGGTGCCGTCACCGCTGCCCGGAGCGCCACGCGCGAACCCCGTCCCCGACGCCGTCGGCCCGCGCCCGCCGACATCCCGAGGCCCCGACGCCCCGACATCCCGAGGCCCCGACGCCCCGACATCCCGACGCACCGACGCCGAACCGAACCGGAGGGACAACCGACCGTGCACGAGACTCCCCAGGACTTCCTCGACGGCTACCTCCAGCTCCTCGCCGACGCCTCCGCCACCGGCCGCCGCCTCACCCGCGCCGAACTGCAGCAGCGGCGCGAACTCGGAGCCAGAGCAGCAGCCGAGGGCCGCGGCTGGCGCCCGCTGATCCGCGAGCACCTCGCGGCCGGCCGCGCCGGCTGGCCCGGCGGGACCGCCCCGGACAGCGTCCTGGCCACCATCGAGGAGGCGATCGACGCCTTCGCCGGCGGCTACGAGCACGCCCAGCGTCTGATCGTCCGCCAGGAGGAGGTGGCGCGCCGCGAGTTCGTCGACGACCTGCTGCACGGGCGCGGCGACCCGGGCCGGCTCTCCGCCCGCGCGGAGCGGTTCGGCCTGCGGCTCTCCCGCTCCCACGCGGTGGCGGTGGCCGAGGGCCCCGCCAAGTACGACGAGACCGATCCCGTCCCGCGCCGGGTCGAGAGCGCCCTGTTCGGCCGCTTCGAGAACCGCCGCATCCTGTTCACCACCAAGGACGGCCGGATGGTCTGCATCGCCCCCGGCGACGCGGACGACATCCTGCGGCACTTCGCCGAACACGCCCACGCCGCCACTGACGGCGGGCAGGTCGCCGTCGGCCGGCCCCGGCCGGGCGCCGTCGGCATCGGCCACAGCTACGAGGAGGCGCTCAACGCCCTGGACGTCGCCACCCGGATGGGGCTCGACGACCCGCTCCTGCGCGCCGCCGACCTCCTGGTCTTCCCGGTCCTCGCCCGCGACCGGCAGGCCCTGGTCGACCTGGTGCGCAGCACCCTCGGCGCGCTGGAACAGGCCCGGGGCGGTGCCCGGCCGCTCCTCGACACCATGACCGCCTACTTCGACTCCGGCTGCGTGGTCGCCGAAACCGCCCGGCGGCTGTCGCTCAGCGTCCGGGCGACGACCTACCGGCTGACCCGGGTCCAGACCCTCACCGGCTGCGACCTGGCGAACCCGCTGCAGCGCTACAGCCTGCAGACCGCCGTGATCGGAGCCCGCCTGCTCGACTGGCCCGACCGCCCGCTGTAGGGCACCCTCGTCGCGGTTTCCGTGCGCCGGGGATGCCGCCCGCGCCGGTGCAGGGCAACGGAGGGGGCCGGAAGTCTGCCGGATCCTGGCAATGCGGGGGGCCCGCGGCGGATGGAATGATCATCGAGCGCAAGGGCACGGGCAACGGCGGGGCAGTGGCTCCCGTGGCCGGCCCCGGCATCCGAACCGTTCGGGCCGCCGCGCGGCCGCGCCGTCCGGGCGTCCCACCGTCCCGGCGCCCCTGGCGTCGCGGTGTTCCGGAGTCCTGGCGGCCGCAGTGGCCGCGTCCGATCGGCCGCGTCCGACGTTTCGTCACCGGCGTGCGGCGTGCGGCGTGCGGCGTGCGGCGTCCGGCGGGCCGCACCGTGCCGGGCCGGGACACGGCGCGGGCGTCCGTTCGTCCGCCTGCCCGCCGGTCCGCCCGTCCGCCGGCGCGCCCGCGCCGCCCGTCCGCACCACCGTGACCGGCCCGCCCCGGGGACGGTCCGACCGAGGAGGAACCGCAGCATGAACGCGCCGGTGTTCGCCATCCGCTACGACAACTGGTTCGTGCCGATCGCCTGGACGACCGGGCTCACCCGGCGCCGTTCCACCGTGACCCTGACCGCCGGGACCGTCGAGATCCGCATGGGGTGGGCGTTCCGCGCCGCCGTACCGCGCCGGTCCGTGCTGTCGGCCGGGCCCGACCGCCGCTCGGTGTTCGGGTGGGGGGTGCACGGTTTCGGCGGGTACTGGCTGGTCAACGGCTCCTCGCACGGGATCGTCGCGCTGGAGACCGCCCCGGACACCCGCTGCCGGGTGATGGGACTCCCGCTGCGCCTGCGCGAACTGCGGATCAGCCTCGACCGGCCCGACGACTTCCTGGCGGCCCTGGGCGCCGAGCGCGCCCGGCCGGGGCAGTCCTGACCGCGTCCGGGCACGACGCGTCCTGCCGCGGCACCTGCCGAGGCCCCGCTCCGACTCCCCCTGCCGCCCCTCCGACGACCTCGGGAGACTCCATGGACCGACCGAACCACGACCGCCGGCCGCAACCGGCCGACCCCTCGTCCCGGCTGAAATCGACTCCGTTGCCCGGGATCGGTGTCCGGTACGACCTGACGACGCGTGAGCACCGGAACGTGTCGGTGGTCGCGCATCGGGAC